>NZ_JAUBQB010000095.1:0-23121 GCF_036701035.1 Microcoleus sp. Pol7_B2
CTCATCTTTTTTCACAGTTTTACTAGCTTTTTCATTTTCGCCCTTTTTTCATATATTTGCAACAGTGAGATGCACCCAAAAGATAAATCTTCAGCCTCGATATTCTCTATACTAGAAACCAGGTGAATAACTGCTGCCTGACCTTGAGTGTAGTTTTCTACATTGCCACGACTAATAGTATATAGCATCGGAGAGCGCGGAGCAAAATAAAATGGAACATAATCGTGCAAGACTCCACCTTCACCGCACGGAACATAAGTTGTAGCGCGACGATATTGGATATTTTCGTAGGCGATATTAGTGTAGTTAGTTTGTGTCTCAACCATAACATTGTAAGCTAACAATCCACCTTCTGACAGGATAGATTCTAGATTGTCAATGTGGGTGATGTGGTAGATAGGTAATGGCACTGCTGTTATCTGTTTGCTGTTTCAGGTTTAACACATAATTATAATATCTGCTGGTAATTATAATATCTGCTTGGCAGTTAAAGATAAATAATCTTTTACCATTGCTATTTACCAATGCAAAACCTGCTAAATATTCTGTCGAGCACTGATTCTGTCACTTCTTCGCCCGTAACTTCCCCCAATGCTTGAATTGCCCCGCGCAAATCTATCGTCCAGAAATCTAAAGGCAATTTGTTGCTAATAGTCTCCGTGCATTGTTCTAGAGAAATTTTAGCTTTGGTTAAGGCTGCTGCTTGCCGCTGGTTGATTGCTAAATCTGAGTTTGCTGCTTGCAAATTTCCGCCCTTGACAGCATCTAAAATTGCTGTTTCTAAGTCTGCTATGCCTCGATCGAGGGCGGCGGCTGCGGTAACTATACGGTGAGTTTCAGAGCAAAAATGTAGTTCAGGGATGGTGTTTACTAGGTCGATTTTGTTAATAACTATAATTAGTGGGCGGTGCTTTACTTGTTCGTAAATTTCCAAATCTTCCTCTGTCCAACCCGATTGCGCGTCAAGTGTCAACAAGACTAAATCGGCTTGTTTTGCTGCTGCGCGCGATCGCTCTACGCCAATTTTTTCTACCTTGTCTTCGGTTTCTCGAATTCCCGCAGTATCGAGCACCTGCACCGGAATTCCGCCCACAACTAGCTGCGATTCTACCACATCCCGCGTCGTACCGGGCAAATCCGTGACGATCGCCCGATCGCTCTTACTCCACGCATTCAACAAACTCGATTTTCCCACATTTGGCCGCCCAACAATCGCTACTTTCAAACCGATTCTCAACAATTCTCCGCGATCTGCGGTTGCCAAAATTGTTGACAATTCCTCCAAAACATGATTTATTTCCAAAGAAGTTTTAGCTTCATCTAAAGGCGGCAAATCTTCCTCAAAATCAATTCTCGCCTCAATTTCTGCCAGCACGTCCAAACAAGTTGTTCTCAATTTGCGAATTGGCTGCGCTAATTTTCCTTGCAAACCAGCCAAAGCACTTTGTGCAGCAGCAGGCGATTTTGCTCCCACCAAATCTGCAATACTTTCAGCTTGAGTTAAATCGAGCCTCCCGTTCAAAAAAGCCCGCAGAGAAAACTCTCCCGGCTGCGCCAATCTCGCCCCATTTTCCAAACACAACTGCAAGACTTGCTGCACGGCCATAATACCGCCGTGACAGTGAAATTCCACCACATCTTCGCGAGTAAAAGAACGCGGTGCTTTCATGATTAGCAGCAAAGCTTCATCGACTAATTCTTGAGTTTTGGGGCGGCGGACGTGGCCGTAAAGAATGCGGTGAGACTCCCACATTTGCCGTCCTGGGGCGCAAAATAGAGTTTCGGCAATTTTTAAGGCTGCGGAACCGGAAACTCGCACAATGCCGACGCTGCCTTGTTGGGGAACTATGGCAGTGGCGATCGCTGCGATCGTTCCTCCTTTTGTTAGTGATTCAGACATTTTTATTATTCACACATTCAAAATTTTTCTCAATCTCCTGTTTTTGAGTATCAGGCAATTGCTTCTATGTCTTCAAGAGGATAAATCTCTGGTTCCTCATTCAAGAAATTAAAATAGCCGCCAGGAAAGGGCAAGCTTCCCGAGTTTCTGGGCCGAAGGGTAGGGGATATTTGGTAATATTTTTCATGAGATCCGTAATTGCTCGTCGGCTGCCAGAGGTAAGATAACTTGAATTAGGGATTCAACCAGTTGTACCTTCATGGGACTGACCTCCAGATTAATTGTTAAATTATACATATCTCATGGACAGAATAAACAATTTCAGCAATTTTTTTGTAAGATATTAGAAGAGCGTCGTCGCCACGCTTGACTTGCATAGCCAATCCGATCGCCCGTTTGCTCAGTCAGCCGATTTTAGATTTTAGATTTTAGATTTTAGATTGACTCCACAGATGAATCGGGGATCTTCAACTCGGGTCTAAAATTTTGGGTGTGTCACGACTCCTGTCGGAAAGCAAGTATCCGTTTTTGGGAGGGAGTCACGGCCAGCTTAAACTTAAATTACTCAGCCAAATATTTTGGCTATCCTAATTTCATGCGATAATGGAACATTAATAGGGTAGAGGGCAAAGCATGATTGGTCAACTTCTAGACAGACGTTACCGCATCATTAAAGTCACCGACTCAAGTGAGGTGGCAAAAACTTATTTAGCAGCAGATACTCACCGTCCTGGGTATCCGCAATGCACGGTTAGAGAAATGCGGCTACCCGGCACAAGTTCGCAAACTCCAGAATTAGTCAAAGTTATATTTCAAAGAAACGCAGAAATTATTGAAAAATTGGGAAAACACGACAAGATTCCCGAATTATTGGCGTATTTTGAGGAAAATCAAAGTTTATACTTAATTGAAGAATTTATTGCCGGCTCGCCTTTAAGTCAAGAACTAATACCCGGTCAACCTTGGGATGAAGACCAAGTAATTGGTCTGCTATCAGAAATATTAGAAATTTTGGTGTTCATACACGAGAAAGGTTTCATTCACCGCAGAATTCAACCAGACAGAGCGATCCGGCGCGAGTCAGACGGCAAATTTGTATTGGTAGACTTTAGCTTAGACAAAGAAATTAACCCCGAACTTGCTAACTGTCATTTGTTGTCGCAAACCTCCCCGAACTCTGTTAAACGGAATGAGGCAAAAAAACAGGATGTGGCGGCCCAGGAGTTATACGTGCCGATCGAGCAATCAATGGGCAACCCCCGGTACAATAGCGACATCTACGCTCTAGGTACGATCGCTCAGCTTGCCGTGACGGGGCTCTCACCCAACGAACTGAGTGCCTTAAAAAACAACAAAAGCGAAATTTCCTGGCGAAACCGGGCAACTTGTTCGGCAGCCCTAGCAGATATTATCGATCGAATGGTGCGCCCTGACTGCGAAGAACGCTATCAGGAGGCAGCGGAAGTTTTAGCAGACCTCAAACAAATCGCCGTAAAATTGGAGGTTGAGCCGCCGCCAGCCACAATCATCACGCACGCTATGAGTCAACCGCGAAGACAAAGCCAAACCAAACTCCTGCTGTTGGCTGCAACAGCCGCAGCTTTAATCTTGACGGCACTGATAATTTACTTTTGGCAGAGTCAAAGTCCGGCGAGGTCAAAAGAATGGTTAGCCCGCGGCGCTACCAAGGCGCAGCAAGGTGACACAACAGGCGCGATCGCCGATTATACTCAAGCGATTGCCCTGAATGCCAGCGATGCGGAAACTTACTACAAGCGGGCAAACGCTCGCTACGACATGGGCGCAACCGAGCAAGCAATACAGGATTACACGCAAGCAATTAAAGTCAATCCTAGCCACACCAAAGCTCTCTACAATCGAGGTATGGCGCGCCTCGACAGCGGGGACAAGCGGGGGGCCGTGGAAGATTTCACCCAAGTAGTGCGACTGAATCCCAGCGACGGTGAGGCATACTCTCAGCGGGGTTTAGCCTACTACGATTTGGGCGACTACCGCGCGGCAATAGAAGACTACACTCAAGCAATTCGGCTCAGTCCCAACGATGCTACAGCTTACAGCAATCGGGGTTTAGCTCGATCGGCAGCAGGCGACAAAACAGGAGCAATGGCAGATTTTACTCAAGCCCTTCAAATTAGCCCCAAACAAGCTGGCGTATACTACAGTCGTGGTCGATCGCGGTTTAATCTGGCAGATTATCAAGGAGCGATGGAAGATTATACTAAGGCGATCGAATTGCAACCAGATCTCGCTGATGCTTATACCAATCGGTGCAGCGCTTACTTGAATTTGGCCACCTACGACAAAGCGATTGCAGATTGCACCGAAGGAATTCGCCTCGATCCAAAAGATGAAGCAGCTTACAACAACCGCTGCGTTGCTTATCTGAATTTAAAACAATTTCAAAAGGCCAGTGAAGATTGCAGTTTGACGATCGGACTCAACGGCAACAATCCCAAAGCCTACAGCAATCGAGGATTAGCTCGATGGGCTTCGGGAGACAAGCAGGGGGCTGTGGAAGATTTTACTCAAGCAATTCGACTCAATCCCAGCGATGCAGTAGCATACAGCAATCGCGGTACTATTTACTCAGAACTAAAAAATTACCCTTTAGCGGTTGAGGATTTCGCTCACTCGCTGCGGCTCAACCCCAACAATGCTAGCGCTTTTTACAGCAGAGGCCTCGTCCGCCGCCAACTCAAAGACCGTACCGGGGCGATCGAGGATTTTCAGAAAGCTGCAACGCTGTTTCTAGAACAAGGAAGAGCCGAGGGTTTCCAAAAGGCACAAGCACAAATCAACGACCCTAAATAAACTATTAATCCTCAGTCTGATGTTAAAAGAAGAAGAAAAAAGGAAGAAGGAAGAAGGAAGAAGGAAGAAGGAAGAAGGCCAAATTACCAACTCCCCGTTACCAACTCCCCGTTACCAACTCCCCGTTACCAACTCCCCGTTACCACCTCCCCGTTACCAATTCCCAATTCCCGATATGAACATGGTTGGTCAACTTTTAGACAGGCGTTATCGCGTAGTGCAAATTCTCAGCTCGGGTGCTTTCGGACAAACTTATTTAGCTGTCGATACTCGCCGTCCTGGCCACCCTCAATGTGTAGTCAAACAACTGCGCCCTCCCAGCAACACTTCCACAGTTCTCAAAACAGCTTACCGCTTATTTAAACAAGAAGCAGAAATATTAGAAAAGCTGGGAAAACACGATCAAATTCCATTTTTACTAGCTTATTTTGAAGAAGCCAATCAATTCTACCTCGTCGAAGAGTTTGTGCCCGGACACGCCCTAAATAGGGAAATTGTGGCCGGTCAACCTTGGCGAGAAGAACGAGTGGTGGATTTGTTGCAAGAAGTGTTACAAGTTCTCGCATTCGTACATTCTCAGGGAGTGATTCACCGCGATGTTAATCCCTCCAACTTAATCCGCCGCAAACCAGACGGCAAATTAGTTTTAATTGACTTCGGTTCGGTTAAAGAAGTTGCGAATCACGTCAGTGACTACGATACAGAATTTCCGCGAACCATTGCTACTGGTACTCCGGCTTATATGCCGATCGAACAATTTCAAGGCAACCCGCAATTTAGCAGCGACCTCTATGCAGTCGGGATGATGGCAGTCCAAGCTATCACTGGTTTACCCGGTACGGATTTGCCAAAATTGCAAGATCCGAGTCCTTCTCATACGGGGGAAATTGTTTGGCGAAACAGATCTCAATGTTCTGTGGGATTAGCCAATATAATTGACAAAATGGTATGTCACCAATTTGCCAAGCGCTATCAATCTGCGGACGAAGTTTTGGTAGCTCTCAGCAAGTTGAGGCACCGCCAAGAGCCTGTAAATACGGCTCACAAGAAAAGCATTTCTCCCAGCTTAGTGTCTTCTGATAGTTTTTATTCACGTTTGGGAAGTCGATTTGGATTGCTGATTTTGGCGGGCGTCGGGGCGGCGATATTTCTGATATTTCTGTTTAGTTATTGGAGCCGCCCCAATCCGATTAAAGCTAAGGAATATTACGAACAGGGAGTTGAAAAGTCTCGCAATCAAGATGCGGCGGCAGCTTTGCAGGCTTTTAATAAGTCCATTCAATTGAATCCTAAAAATGCTGAGAGTTTTTACCAGCGCGGTAATGCTAATTATGATTTACAAAAGTATCAAGAAGCAATTGCGGATTATTCTCAGGCGATCGTTCTCAATCCTAAATATGTTCAGGCTTATTTTAACCGCGGCCTAGCCCGTCACGATTTTAACGACAAGCGTGGGGCGATTGAGGATTACACTCAAGCTTTGAATCTCCAGCCCAACGATGTGGATACATATTATGAAAGAGGAGTTGCTTATTTAGAACTGCAAGATTACAAGATGGCCATTCAGGATTTTACCGAAGTAATTCGGTTGCAGCCGAACCTTGTTAAAGCTTATCATTCGCGGGGGCTGGCTCGTGCTGGGAGCGGCGATTTGCAGGGGGGGATTGGAGATTATACTGAGGCAATTAAACTTGATGCTAAGAATGTTGATGCTTTTTACAGTCGGGGGAGAGCTCGCTTTCACTTAGGAGATTATCAGGGAGCTTTGGCGGATTATTCTCAGGTAATTGTGATCGATCCCAAGAGTGCAGATGCTTACGCTAATCGTTGCAGTACCCAGTTGAATTTGGGAGCCCATCAAGCGGCAATTGACGATTGTACTCAGGCAATTTCGTTAAGCGAGGAGGATGGGGTTCCTTACAACAATCGCTGCATTGCTTATTTAAATTTGAAGGATTATCCCAAAGCAATTGCCGATTGCACTCAAGCGCTGAAAGTGAATCCGAATGATTATAATGCTTTTAACAATCGTGCTTTAGCTCGCAGCGCTGGGGGTGACGCGCAGGGGGCGATCGCAGATTTTACAGCAGCAATCGGGTTCAATCCCAACAATGCTGAAGCTTACGCCAATCGGGCTAAGATTTATCAGGAGTTAAAGAATTACAATAGTGCGATCGCAGATTACGTGCAAGCTATTCGGATCAGCCCGAATTATGCTGCTGCTTACTACGGTAGAGGCATGGTTCGCCGCTCCTTGGGAGACAAAGCAGGAGCAATTAGCGATTTAGAAAAAGCCGGAAAAATGTTTCTAGATCAAGGACTTACTGGCGGTTACAAAGATGCACAATTTGAGATTGAAAAGCTAAAGTAGTCATTAGTCATTAGTCATTAGTCGTTATTTCTCGGTGTTATATTTCTTATGTAGCAGATTTTTATAATTTTAGATGGCTTCGGGGCGGGTTCACGCTAATCTTTAATACCAACAAAAAATGCAGGTGAACCCGCCCCGGAAGGCTATTATCAATCAATTTTCTGGGTCTTGAAGTCGTTTAACCAATTCATAAAACGGTTCCCAATTATCATCAATAGTTATGGGTTCCCAAACCGCCTCAATCGTCGGTCTCAACAGCGATTGTTCGGGATTGTGCCTCCGCAAACAGTCCGCCATTTTGTCCATATCATCCGCCGACAAACTTTGCAAAACGTGATAATAAAACTGCCGCCAAGGTTCTATCAAGTCCGCCGGTTCCGCCTCGTTAAAAATTAGACTAGCATCATCTCGCCAAGTGCGATCAAACTGTCTTCGCAGTTCAAAAAAGAAATCGTGATACTCAACTTGAGACTCCGCCAGCATTTTAATTGTCACCTTCAACAACTCATCTCCCTCCGCCTCTGGCAAATTTTCAAATCCCAATCTATTTAGCATCAACTGCCGATAAGCTGCATTATAATAATCGCCAAAGTTCGCCAAAGCCCCATCCATATCAGCTTGAGGAATCGCCGCTGCTAGCGGTTCCTGGAGCTTCTCTAAATTGTCCCTACAAATCAACGGTTGATTGCCGTAACAATAAAGACCCGAATAGTCAAAATAAGCGGCTGTAAATTCCGGCTTGTAAGTTGGGATAAAAGCGAAAGGCCCGTAATCGAAACTTTCTCCAGTAATTGACATATTATCAGTATTCAGCACGGCCTGGCAAAATCCTGCTGCCATCCACTGAGCGACTAATTCAGCTATTCGCTTGACTAAATCTGCATAAAATAGCGCATATTTTTCGGCAGGCGAAATACCCGCATTACTTGCTTCTAAATGCAGTTCGGGATAGTAATATTGAATAACAAAATCTAAAAGTTTTTTAGTTAAATCCGGCCTGCGGATATAGTGCAATCTTTCAAAAGTTCCAAACCGGATGTGAGAATGACTGAAACGCACCATTACGGACGATCGCGTTGGAGATGGTTCGTCGCCCCGCCACAAACCCTCCCCAGTTTCAACTAAACTAAAACAGCGAGATGTCCGAACTCCCAACCGGTGCAAAGCTTCGGCGGCTAAAACTTCGCGAATTCCCCCTTTGAGAGTGAGTCTACCGTCACCGCCCCGCGAGTATGGAGTGCGGCCGGAACCTTTAGTGCCGAAGTCGTAAAGTCTGCCGTCAGTGCCGCGAACTTGGCCGTATAAGAAGCCTCTACCGTCGCCTAAATTCGGGTTATATTGGTTGAATTGATAGCCGTGATAGCGAAGTGCCAGAAAAGGACGGACGCAGTGAAATTCGCCGAACGCTTCAATGAAATGTTGGTCGGTTACTTGTGCGGGGTCTAAACCCAATATCGGCAATAATTTGTCATTGCGGAAGCGGAGAATATGCTGCGGAAAATCGGCCGCAGGGACTTCATCGAAATAGTCGCCGCCGAGGGATTCGAGAGCGGGTTCGTAGTTGAGGGAAAGTAAGGGATTTGACATTTTTCTATTTTATCTTGAAATTGTCGATCGCTCCAAATTATATACGGGTACGGTGGGAACTGCATGGGTGTCAAAAATTGCCTCAGATCCTTTGTCTCCCTCATTTATAGCCGAGTTCGATACCCCTCGCATCCTAGCAGGGCTGTTTCATTTTAAAATTTTTGCATACCTAAAGTTTGAGCATGAAACATTAGTTTCTTCCTCGAAGGCTAAAAATTTTACTGTCAATTTTAGTAATAGTTAAATTAACCGTTTTCCTTGTTAAAAATGGGGTTGAATGCTTCATTTTTTTAATTTTAGTGGGATTCACCAACTAATATAGCAATCCTAAATCATTTGTGAATTTCTCACTCCCTCCCCTTGGTAAGGGGAAGGTTGGGGTGGGCTAAAAAATTTACAACTCCTACAAGGATTGCTATATACCTTTTCCTCTATTTAAAATTGGTCAACACTCCGTAAATTGCCCAAATCGCCATCGCGCGCAAATAGTGACTTGCCCGAAAAGTCCCCCCCGCCGTAATCGCTTCCGGCGTCCGAAACTGCAACCCATTTTCATAAATCTGCTTCACCACAGCATCCGTCAATTTAAAAGCTTTCTCCTCCATCCCCATCTGTACCAAAAAAGCGGCTAACCCAAAATTAATCCCCGTCCAAACTTCCAAAGGATGAGTCGCATTCGGATTTTCCGGCGAACCATTCAGCATCACCCCATTCGCCGCACCGAACTCGCCATCGTTGAACTTCAAAAAGCAAGAATCATACACAGTTTCTAAAGCACTGACTGTACATTCTGGCGGCACAATATCCGGCAATCCTAACAGTTTCGCGTAAAACTGACCGCACAGTTGGTCAGCCATCACCACTTCGGAATTACTCTCGCTGTCCAAACGGTAATATTGACCGTTCCACAGTTTTTCTTGATAGCTCGGTCTTGCTTGTAGGAGCCAACTGTGATATAATGCAATCTTTGCTTGAGGGTTAGGAATTATCTGCGGTGCTGCATCTTCCAAGATTTCGCCGATCGCGATCGCAGCCTCCAGCGCCGCCAACCACAAACCCCCGCAATACGCACTGATTCCCCGCATTTGCCAATCATCAAACGTCTGATCCGGTGCTCCAGAATTCTCAGGAATTCCGTCCCCATCCTTATCAAAAGTTTTCAGATAAGCCAAAGCCTCAACAATTGCCGGCCAACACTCTTGCAAAAACTCGCAATCTGTGCCACCAGTCAACAAAAAGTCACGATAAACCTGCAACACAAAATCGCAAGGCAAATCCTTCCACAAATTGCAATCTTGATAGCTAGTATAATTGGTTTTCTCCCAAGGATGTTCGTTAGGAGCACCCAAATCGTGCGGCGTCGCACCGACAGCTTTTCTAATAGCCGAAGCTTGATTCCAGCCAATAATTCTCGGCGTATCGTCTCCGGCTGAAATTGCCCTAGCGAACGCTAAAACCACCGATTTTTCCAAATCAGGCCACAGCATCAACAAAGCAAAAGAACCGTAAAGCCGCACGTCCAAACTTTCGTACCAGCGGTAATCAATGCACTCCAAAACCGCAAATTGGCCCTTGGGATCGCGTTCGTCAGCCGCACTCCAAAGAGTACCGCCGTCTGTCAGGGCGTATAACTCGTTAAACAGCGCCATTTTAAAACTGTCTGACAAATCTTTCCGTTCTAAAATCGGTTTTTGCCAAGCTTCAATATTTTCGCGCCAAGTATCCGAATGCTTCATTGCAGTGCGAATAATCGGCCAAGCATTTTTGCCGTTGCGGCCGAAGAAATCCGTATAGCGGCGGTAGTACCAAACTCCCGATGCAAACTCAGTAACGGGCAAATCCCAAGCTATAATAAAGGGGATTTTGCGAGTTTTTCCCGGTCGAAGAGTAAAGCGAACTGCGATCGCACAAGCCAACTGTTCTCCTGCGGCTGCGGCTGTCTCGTCTTTGTCATCCAACAAGAAACCTTCAGCAGAAAAGTTGCGCCAAATATCCTCGCCATTACCCGCCGGGTTCCAGCGAGTTTGATAGAATACTTCTACCGCCGGATTAGTAATAGTTGCGATCGCCCATTGTCCATCCCCCTCTTGCGGTTCGTCCTCAGCAGTCAACCGCGTCATCACGCACCCGATCCGGTGAAAATCTTCCACCAACAAATTCAAATTTCCGGCACTTTCTCCCCACCGGGGTTGATAGTCATAAAATGGACTACCATCATCTCGCACCATCACTTCCGGCGACTTATTAACATTAGTAAACCAACCCACAATATTTTCCCAAGTCAGCATGATGCTGAGAGTGATCGGCGCATCTGTAGGATTGTGCGCCACCCATTCAAACATGGCAACTGGGTAACTGCTTTCCTGATAATTGTTCGGCAAAATTGGCGAAAATTGCTCGCAGCTTAATTGAGCATGAAACACATTTTCATAAACAAACCAACTGCGCGGATACAAAGCATGATAAGTGCCAGAATTAGACTTTACCCCTCTCCCTTCATCCTGGTGTAGTCTATCCGTTACATCCGTTACCAAATCCGCTGCCGAACTTCCTTCTTCCTCCTTCCTTCTTCCTTCCGATGGATACCATTTCCAACTAGATAAACTGCCATCTGTAGGCGGTTCAGTGGACAGTGCAAAAGCTTGTTTATTGCCTTGAGTTTCTTCAAAAATGCTGAACTGACAAGCGGGCAAACTGCGAAAAATGTGCTCGCCGCCGTCAATGTGCCAGAGGTTGAAGTCGCCACGGGGCGATCGCCCGATGCAGCCGGCACCGAACCCCCCCAGAGGCATTCCGTGCCAGGGCCCGTCGTCGAGATTGCTTGCGTAGCGGACTGTATAGGGATTCTCCCAACCGAGACCGATGGGACGTTTCCAGGTGTGCGGGGGGAGGTTTGGAGTAGATGTGCGATCGTTATTCATGTCAATTGATTTTAGATTTTAGATTATCGATATAGGAATGTTTCAAAGCTTAGGAGTTTTTTGGCGGTGTTAGCAATTATTAATCAATAAATTTTTGCTTAATTTTCATTACTCTAGTTTAGCATTTATGAGATTGTTCGATACGCTTAGAATGACAGATTTGCCTTGAAATGTGTAAGTCTTGTACCTCAACAAAACTCATTAAGAGTGAGTCTTATAGTCCTGGACGCACGGGGGATCGGAAACCCGGATTCTTTCAAAATACTTCGTTACAGCCCGCAAAAACCGCAAAAAACCCGGTTATGAAGGTTTTTATGCGTCCAGGACTATCCTGAAAACTTTATTCCTTCACCTCAGTAAATCCCAAATCAGAACCTTTCCCCGCGTGAACCAGAGCCAACTTTTCGTAACGCTTAGCGTGTTCCACCAACTCGGCAGCTTCTTCCTCAGAGACATCCCGCAGGCGTTTGGCAGGCACTCCCGCAACTAGCGTATGAGGGGGAACGTCCTTGGTGACAACCGCCCCTGCACCGACGATAGAGCCTGTTCCCACCCTCACTCCGTCCAGGACGATCGCCCCAATCCCGATCAGACAGCCCCGTTCAATGTAAGCTGAGTGAATCACCGCTCGGTGTCCGACTGTCACGAAATCCTCCAAAACCGTCGGTTTCCCCGGATCGCCGTGCAGAATTGCTCCATCTTGGATATTGGTACTTGAGCCGATCGCAATTCGCTCTATATCCGCCCGCACCACCGCCCCGTACCAGATACTAGCGCCTGCAGCCACCTCAACCCTGCCGATCACAACAGCGCCTTCAGCGACAAAAGCCGCTTGGGATAGATCAGGCCTGTGCCAAAAGGAAGGAAGTGCAGACAGAGATTCGTTGAGATTGCTCATTTGCGATCGTTATACTTCTAGCAGATTAGCTGGTTGTTGATACGGGATATAATAAAAGTATTTGGGACTTTTGCAGAGAAAATATGCTGGGACGCAAATAAATGATTGAAGTTGCCTTGCAATACCCGATGTTTGGCCCGGAAATTCAGTGTCCCCACTGTCGCCAAACAATTCCGGCTCTAACGCTAACGGATACCTATTTGTGTCCGCGTCACGGGGCATTTGAGGCAGATCCAAAAACGGGGGAACTGGTTCACCTTCAGTCTGGGCGGCACTGGCGCCGCTGGGAGAATGAATGGTATCGCCAGCACACACACCCGGACGGGATTCGGTTTGAAATTCACGAAGCGCTCGATCGACTCTATACTCAAGGCTACCGAGCAACTCGCGTGATCGTTGCTCAACGCTATCGGGACTTAATCAGCGCTTATTTGGAACGCAGCACGCCTTGGCGCGGTCAGTCGGAATCGCCCCGGCCGAGACTGTACGGTTTGCCTGTGGATTTTAGCCCCGATCCTCAAGAAGACCCTTGTTGGGAAGTGATTAATTTTGATTTGGAAAAAGAGCCGGGAGTTCCGATTAGATATCCCTATTTTCGGTTGTTTGAATAAGTTAATAAGTGAAGGAAGAGGGAAGTTCGGCAACGGATTATGTAACGGATGTAACGGATGTTAGGAAGAGGGAAGAAGGCTCTATTGCTTTCGCGCTAAAGATGCTGCGACCGTTTATAATTCCGAATTCCGAATTTACCCTCTAAAATCTCAAATCCAAAGCTGTAATTCCTACTTCCATTCTCAAATCTTAAATCTAAAATCTAAAATCTAAAATCGAATGCACCACGCCTCGATTCGCACTGCTAACATACACCGGGCGATCGCCTTTTACGAACAGTTGGGATTTACTGTGAGCGATCGCTTTACCACAGGTTACACCCTAGCCTGTTGGATGGAAGGTCTCAACGGACGCATCGAACTAATTCAAATCCCGGAACCAAAACCCGCACCGGATGCTTTCGGAGACGAGCATTATGTTGGATATTATCATTTATCTTTCGATTTAACTGAGGCGACAACTGACTTGCCTAGCTGGTTGCAGTCTCTGAAAGAACGGTTTGAGGAAGCTGCTAAAGACCAACCAAACCAGTTTCAAGCTTTAAAAGTTTTGTTAGAACCGACTCAACAGGCGATCGGGCAAAATGTTTACGAAGTAGCTTTTATTGCCGATACAGACGGTTTGCCCTTAGAGTTTATCCGGCGCATGAATCACTAATTAAGTCGGAAATCCCATCAGCGTGCATCTGTGTTCATCTGCTGATATCTGCGGTTAAAAAATCCCCATCCCACTAATTTGCTTTAATCAGGATATCAATTAACCAATAACTTAACTAGAAGGAAGAAGGAATAATGCTCATAGAGCCAGCTTTTTAACTATCTGTATCTTACGTTGCATCACGTCAATTTACTTAATACCCCCTAACAATAAGCATAAAAACAAAACCCGCTGGCGCGGGCTTCATCTTCATCCTTATGGTTAATAAATTAAGGTTTCAACTACTTACTTTTTGGGAACAAGAACCTCATTAGCGGCCACGGGACGCGCCGAGGAAGCGGTATTTTTCAAAAGTGCGATCGCCTGCGCGTAGCAAGGATCATCCTTAGTCGCAACCAACATCGGTTTGTTAGCTAATTTCAGCTTTTGTTCGTCGGTGACTTCGACTTTAACATCGGGAGTAACCCCCTTTTGGCTGATATCCGTACCGTTGGGAGTATAGTAGTGAGCGATCGTCACCGCCAATCCCGAACCGTCAGCCAAAGAATGCACCGACTGCACCAAAGCTTTGCCAAAAGTTTGGCCGCCCATCACAGTTGCGCGCTTGTTGTCCTTCAGAGCCCCGGCCAAAATCTCGCTGGCGCTGGCCGAGTTGTCGTCCACGAGCACCACCAAAGGCTTGTCAGTGAGCGCAGTGCGATTTGCCTTCATTTCCTGAGAATCGCCCGCGCGATCGACTGTGCGGACGATCGCCCCTGTATCCATCCACATCCGAGCGATATCAATGCTCACTCGCAGCAACCCGCCCGGATTGCCCCGCAAATCCAAAACAAAAGCGTCAGCTTTCTGATCCGAGAGCTTTTTAATCGCCACCTGCATTTGTTCGCCCGCGTGGGAGCTAAACTCTTGCAAACGGATGTAACCGACATTCTGGCCGCCTTCATTCTTGAGGCTGTAGCGAACCGCAGCTACCTCAATTCTCGCCCTAGTCAAAGTGATGTCAAACTCGCTTTTGCCCTCACGAGCAATCCGCAGCGTGACTTTTGTGCCTTCGTCGCCCCGAATTATCTGAGCCGCATCCGAGACAGTCATGCCTTTGGTAGTTTTGCCGTCTATCACCAAAATCCTATCGCCCGCTAGAATCCCTGCCTTCAGGGCCGGGGAATTTTCCATCGGCTCGACTACGGTAATCACTTTCGTTTTCTCGTCTTCTTCGAGCCTCATCCCCACCCCTGTCAGTTCCCCAGAGGTTTGATTCGTCAGCGCTTCGTACTGCTTCGGGTCCATGAAGCGCGTGTACTGATCGTTTAATTTCTCTAGGGCTTTGCGGAGAGCGGTGTAAGCAGCTTCGCGAGAGGTATAGTTTTTGCTCAACAGTTCTTGGCGGGTCAATTGCCAGTCAGTCTTGTTAAAGCTGCCATCAACATACTCTCGGTTGACAATTTGCCAAGCTTCGTCTAAGACAGCTTTGGGGCTATCTTGAAGCTCGGCGCGGACTGATTGGCTCAGGCCGGGAACGAGTAAAGATATCGAAGCGGTTGTTGCCATCGCCCCACTGAACAGGGCTGCCTGTAATTTAGAAAAGCGTCTGCGGGCTTGATTCATTGAATTTGGCTCAATTCGATTTTAGATTTTTGATTTGAGATTTTATATTGCTAAAAAATCTCACACTACTACTTAAACTATTGTGTGGAGGCTCCACCATCCCTTTGGACAGTTTAACGAGATTTATTGTCGATCGCCAACCAATTATTACTATCTTTCAATAAACTTAATTTAAAACTTGGATTTATAAAGTGCCGTGGAAGCTAAAATCGAACAATTTTCGCGTAAGTGGTTGAGCCTGCTGGTTAATGGAGCTATCGGTCTAGCAGCGCTGGCGGGGGTCGTTGCCATGCAGTCTAGCGGGGAGTTGGGCGGAATGTCCGCAGTTCGCGTTCAGGGGCAAAAGCCGCTCTCTGCAATGTCTGATGCCAGTTTCAAGCAAGCCGCACAGCAAGAAGCGCAGCAAGAAGCCCTGCGGCTGAAAATGCTCAAAACTATCCCTAGTTTTGGATTTGACAATTTAATTGCAGATTGGACATTTCTCAAATTTTTGCAGTATTTTGGCGACGACGAAGCGCGAGATGTAACGGGCTACAATCTGAGCCAAGATTATTTTGACATAGTTACGCAGCGCGACCCGCGGTGGGCTGACATCTACCTGTTTCTTTCCACAGCCATTTCTTTTTATCAGGGAAAGCCTGAAACTGCTGTTAACTTTATAGAGCGTGGTACTAGGGCCCTTGCCGTTTCGCCGCAACTTCATTCCCAATCCTGGATAGTGTGGCGAACTAAAGGTCTTGATGAGTTGCTGTTGTTGGGGGATATTCCCGACTCAATTCGCTCTCACGAAATGGCCGCTGATTGGGTGGAAGGAACCCCGAAAGGGCCGAAATTGGCGCCGATGTTTCGAGCAACTGCTGAGTTTTTGCGCCGAGATCCCGATAGCGTGCCGGTGCGGTTTACTGCTTGGAGTACGGTTTATGCTCAAACAACTGATAAGGTGGTGCGTCAAAGGGCCAAACAAGCTCTTGTCAAGTTGGGAGCTCAGGTGCAAAAAGATCAGGATGGAAACGAGAGTTTTATTTTGCCCCCTCGAAAGTAGGTGACTGTTGACGGTTGACTGTTGACTGTAATTCTCCAATCTAAAATCTAAAATCTCAAATCGGCTTGAGTTAGTTCGCGCCATTCACCGGGTTTTAGACCTTCCAGACGCAAAGGCCCGATCGCACACCTGACTAGCCGCAGCGTCGGAAACCCTACTGCTGCGGTCATCCGGCGCACTTGGCGGTTGCGGCCTTCTGTGAGAGTCATTTCCAGCCAAGCTGTGGGCACGTTTTTGCGAAATCTAATCGGCGGTTCGCGGGGCGGCAAAGGTGGTTCTTCTAACAATAATTGCACTTTTGCCGATCGAGTCCGATAATCTTGAATTGTGACACCTGTCTGCAAAGCTGCGATCGCACTTGCATCGGGAATTCGTTCAACTTGCACCCAGTAAGTGCGGGGATGAGCGAATTTCGGGTCACTGAGGCGGTGCTGCATTTGTCCATCATCGGTTAGCAGCAACAAACCTTCACTATCGCGATCGAGCCTTCCTACTGCATAAATGTTAGGAATAGGAATATAGTCTTTGAGAGTGCTGCGTTTAGTCTCGCTGGAGTTGTCAGTGAATTGAGTTAAAACATCGTAGGGTTTGTAAAATAGAATGTAACGATAAGGCATGACAATTAAACAATAAAAATGTACCAACAGTGCGATATAAAACGATATAACACCCCAAACAAACCCCTTTATCTCTCTCTTTTCTCCCTCCTCTGCGCCCTCTGCGGTTCCTAAAAAAATAAATCTTGTTAACCAACGATTCAAACCTGCTATAAAATATTCAGCCTTTAAGAGCCTCGCAAATCTCAACTACCCAATTTTACCATGCCCGAAGCCACACACCGCGTTTGCATCGTCTTAGGAACTCGCCCGGAAGCGATTAAACTAGCCCCAGTAATTCAACTGTTCAAAAGTTCTCCAACCTTTGACACCCAAGTAATTTTAACCGGTCAGCACCGAGAAATGGTCGAGCAAGTAATGCGAATGTTCGATCTAAAAGCCGATCGGGATTTAGCAATTATGCAGCACCAGCAAACTTTGACAGATATTACATCCCGGAGTTTGCAGGGCTTGGAAGCATTGTTTAAAGAATTGCAGCCCCACATCGTCTTAGTTCAGGGCGATACAACGACTGCATTTGCCGCTACGTTAGCTGCATTTTACCAGAAAATACCCGTAGGTCACGTAGAAGCCGGATTGCGAACAGATGACGTATTCAATCCTTACCCCGAAGAGGCTAACAGACGGTTGATATCTCAGCTCACACGGCTGCATTTTGCCCCGACAGAGCTGGCCCAAGAGAATTTAGTGCGATCGGGCGTTTTGGGAGAAATTCACCGCACAGGCAACACAGTAATCGATGCCTTGCTTTCTGTCGCCAAACGCGAACCAGAATGCAACATTCCCAATTTAGATTGGAGCAAATATCGAATTATCTTAGCAACAGTTCACCGCCGCGAAAATTGGGGCGAACCCTTACAAGGAATTGCTCACGCCTTTCTCCAAATCTTAGATAAATTTCCCGACACAGCTTTACTGCTACCCCTGCACCGAAATCCCACTGTTAGAGAACCTTTGCAAGATCTTTTGGGCGACAATCCAAGAGTATTTTTAACAGAACCTTTAGATTACGCAGAATTAGTAGGAGCGATTCAGAGA
Organism: Microcoleus sp. Pol7_B2; assembly: GCF_036701035.1. NCBI lineage: Bacteria > Bacillati > Cyanobacteriota > Cyanophyceae > Oscillatoriales > Microcoleaceae > Microcoleus > Microcoleus sp. Pol7_B2. The sequence goes on from NZ_JAUBQB010000095.1 coordinate 18,081, forward strand.
TGTCATTTAATCCTCACAGATTCCGGCGGCTTGCAAGAGGAAGCACCTAGTTTGGGCAAGCCAGTTTTAGTATTGCGAGAAACCACAGAAAGACCAGAAGCAATTTCCGCAGGCACAGCTAAACTTGTGGGTACGAATTCTGATACAATTTTCACAGCAGCGGCAGAATTGCTAAGCAATTCCGAAGCATACAACGCAATGGCAATGGCAATTAATCCCTTTGGTGACGGTTTGGCAGCGTCGCGGATTTTGAAAATTGTTGAAGAGTATTTTAGTGAGAAGACAATTGACAATTGACGGTTGACGGTTGAGAGTGAGTCGAACAACTGAAAACCCATTCTCAAGTATTTGTTAGCTGAGTCCGATCTATGGGAATCTCAATCACAAACTTCGTGCCTTTGCCCAGGGTGGAATCACACCAGAGTTTTCCTCCATGCTTTTCCTTCACCACCTGATAGCTAATGGATAATCCTAATCCTGTCCCCTTGCCTACGGGTTTAGTAGTGAAGAAGGGATCGAATAGGCGCGATCGCACTTTCTCTGGAATGCCCGTACCGTTATCGGCGATCGCAATCTGCACCCACTGTTTTTTTGTTTTGGTAGTCTTAATAAAAATCCGATTCGGTTGGTCAACAATATCCTGAAAACTACGTCCTTCATTGCTCTCTTCCAAAGCATCGATCGCATTTGATAGCAAGTTCATAAACACCTGATTAAGTTGACCTGCATAGCATTCTACCAACGGTAACTCGCCATATTGTCTGACTACTTCAATGGTTGGGCGTTCTGGCTGGGCTTGAAGGCGATGTTCTAAAATCATCAAGGTGTTATCAATGCCTTCATGGATATCGACAGCCTTGAATTCCGAGTGATCCAGACGAGAAAAGCTACGCAACGAAACCACAATGTCCCGAATGCGACCGGTGCCAATTTTCATCGACTTAAGAATCTTAGCGAGATCCTCTTTTAAGTAGTTTAGATCCACATCGTCTAGGTCATCTTGAAGTGATGGGGACGGGTTGGGATAGTGCTGTTGATAGGCATCTAGTAATCGCAGTAAGTCATGGATGTGATCGTTGAGATGAGACAGGTTGCCGTAGATAAAGCTGACCGGGTTGTTGATTTCGTGCGCTATCCCCGCCACCATTTGCCCCAGTGCCGACATTTTTTCGTTATGCACCATCTGACTCTGGGTGCGGTGCAGTTCTTCAAGGGTACTCTCTAGTTGTTGCACCTGTTGGTTCAGTTGCTGATCGCGAGCTATAAGTTGCTCTGCCATACTCTTAAATCCCTGAGCTAAAAGCCCCACTTCATCCTGACTATCAACCGGAATAGCAATGGCTAAATTGCCTCTGGCCAATTCCTGGGTTGCCTTAGTCAGTCTTTGAATGCGATGGCTCAGAGTTTGGGTCAGACGGAAACCTCCGATCGTCACAACTGCGATCAGGACACTTCCCAATAGCCCAAAGCTACCCACCACAAACCACAACCGCTGTTGTGCTTGCTCGATTTCCTTGGCAGAATGCAGTACAGCAATTTTGAGAGTTGCCCCATCGAAACCTTGTAGCTTGATTGTTTTGATCAGGTATGATTCACCAGCAATCCCGATCTTAGTGGGCAACCCGTCTGGCTGGGGAAATTGCCAAGACTGATCGCGGTTAAGTGGCAAAGTAGCAGCCGTTACCTTCTCGCCGTCAAAAGCCACCAAATGTATGGATGTGTCGCCGCGAAGCGACTGGAGCGCTGTGTCGTCCATGGCTAATCCCGCAACCAAACCAGCTAGGATCTTTTGAGATGATTTGATTGATATTAACCCAATCATGGAAGCCGGAGCCCAGTTTTCTGCCAGGAGAACTGCCGGTAACTCTAGTCCGGTTCGGGCGGCACGGTTCACAGAGCCATCCTGCAATCTCGCCTGTCTTATTGCTCCCAACTGTGAAGACACTAAGACTTGACCATCAGTGTCAACTATTCTGATCAAATCCAGTTTAAAACCCGCTTGGATTGGTAATACTGTCCGCAGTAATAAAGGGCGATCGCCCTTTATTACTGCTGTGATGACATCATTATTTTCACTCACCGAACGGGCTTTCACACGGAGTGATTCTTGCCTTTGCTTTAGAGTTTCCTGCAGCATACTAGCCAGATCCACGATCTCCCTTCGCCCCATTTGTTCTAAGTTGTTTCTAGCAAAATAACCAAAACCCAAGGTTCCGACAGTCCATAGACTCAGAAATGCCAACAACAGAGGTGATAACAACTTGACGGAAACGGGTAACCGCGCGTATCTGGACTGGATGGCCATAGCTCTTAATTCTTGGCGGATTGGCTCACGGAAATAAAGCCAGACTCCTCCATCGCGTTGATTCCGGGCGGACTAGAGATGTATTTAATTAGCGCTTGGGTAGCCTCTGAAGGTTTTTTGTGCCACAGAATTGAAATTGTCCGAACCATCGGATACTTGCCCGCTTTGACATTTTCTCGTGTTGGTTCAACCCCGTTGAGGCTGAGGCGGTTGACAGGTAGTTTTTCGGAAATGGCGTGAGCCAGGGAAAAGGTACCGATGCTGTAAGGAGTGCTTTGAATTGCGTCGATCAATTCCCCTTCTTTCCGAAATACGATTGCTTCTAATGAATTCTTTAAATCTGCTCCTAGGTAATATTCCCGCAAGAGTCGCTTGGCAGATTCATCTTCTGGGCGATCGAGCAGTACAATTTTAGCATCGGTTCCTCCGAGTTCCTTCCAGTTGGTGATGCTGCCACTATAAATACCTTTGAGGTCTTCAGTCGTGAGGTTTTTCACCCCTGTGACGCTGGGATGAGTGGCAACTAAAAGGGCATCATGAACCACCTCGCTAGACTCTAAGGTTCCATCATTTTCTTCTGGCTTTAATTTTTTCGAGATTACACCTAGATCGACTAATGTCTGTTTAATCCCATCAATTATATTTTCAGACTGCCCCGGTTCTAGCTGGGTAATTTTGACGTTTTTTGCGGTAGCTTCGTAGTTGGTTTGCAGCACCTTAATCACACCCAACGTGCTGCTTGACCCCCCAACTTTGATCGAGGTTTGGGTTTGCGTTGCCGCAGTCGTGGGCGCTGTTGTGGTGGTGGCACTGCTGGTCGTCGTACTGCAACTGGGCAGCCCTAGGAGGGCGATCGCAGTTAAAGCTACGCTAAGTAAATTCTGTTTCATGTTCAAATTCCTATGATACTACGCTATTAAAGATGAGCTGGCTACTCAAAAATCGAGTTTTTGAAAATTTTATCGCGCTTGCAACTCGATCAATTAATTTTTAATTTTTTACCAGAAAAATTGATATCTCACGGTTGATTTCACCCTACTAAATTTTATGCTAAATAATTAAAACTTGCAATGAGTCGAGCGCCACGTTTTGTGATGCTGTTTGATATGATTAGCGACCGCATGATAGTTATGATAGATGCGATCGCAGACAATCAAGCCTGAGCGATTAAAAATTACTGTTACAGGTAAATCGGGAACCTTTTATACTGAATAATTTATCTTAATTGCCAGTTACAGATATTTTTTTTTAGATTCATACATCGATTTGCCATCGATCTAAAACGACGAAAATCAGAAATCATTTGATTTAGAGGGACTTAGACAAAAATTGAGGCGAAAATGGCTTCAAACCTAGATGGATTGGATCGAGACTTTGTGATGGAATAGGCATAAATCTAGTATTTACAGGGGTTTCAGGCCTTGTTAAGTCATCGACCTCTTTCCTTTGCGAGTGCGAACCAGAGGTTTTAAGCTTCTAGAGGGGCCTGAAAATGTCTAAGTCCCATTAGGTGAATTTCGGTGCTGTAACTGAGAATGTTTGCCTTGCCAGTTATATCTTTTTAAGGAGAGGGAAATTGTGGCTGAAAATTGCTGCTGCCTTTATAACCGGATAAAATAGCAAGTTTTTCCAAAGATTGCCGGCCCGTGTAATATTTCCCCCGAATTTCCCAAGTGGGATAAGCTTTAATATTGGCAGCTTTGCACAAATCTGGTTGAGCATCTTTGCCTCTGGGATCGCACTCAATGTAAGTAATGGCGGTAAATGCTTCTTTGCCGAAAAGTTCTTGTTGAGTGTGACAGTGAGGACACCAGTAAGCACCGTACATTCTAGCTTTGATTGTCTGCAAATGGGTTGCTAAAGCTATTTGATCCGGCACGGATTCGCTGCGAATAGGTGGCGCTTCTTGTTCGGTAACAGGCTGTGCGAAAGGGGGAGGAGGAGGGAGGGTTTGTGCTAATTTTTGAGTGGATTTATTGCTGAAACTGAACTGTGCAATTCTTCCGTCTGCTTTGGTAGTGACGAAAATCCCCAAAGTCAGAAAAATGCCGATCGCACAAAAGTTGAATTTACTTAGTCTCATCTTGGATTTCATCTTGAATTTACTAGGATTTCGCGAGCTTGATTCATAGCCTCTACAGCAGTGTTTACCACAAAGATGTTAAATTGTGCTAAACCTTTTAAAAAAATTTGACTTTCCGCGCTGTGATTTAACAATATAACTTGTTTGTTAGCTTTGAGGGCGAGGGCAATTTCCGAAGCTGTGGCCGTCCCCATACCGCAGGCAATTATTACATCTGAAGAAAGAACGTTAATGTTATTTCTGGCGTTTCCCATATCGGTGACAATGGCAATATCTACAGCTTCAGAAAGGCCGCGAGTGTCATTTCCCGGAAGGATGCCGACTGTTAAACCGTTAGCTGATTTTGCTCCTTTGTTGGCGGCATCCATGACGCCGACATTTCTACCGCCAGTTAGCAATATCCATCCTGCTTCGGCGATGAGTTGTCCGAGTTGATAGGCGTTTTCTAAGTCGGTTGATGTGGCACTATCGCCGGGGCCCATGATGCCAATGATGATTTTTTTCATAGTTTTGGGGTGGATATATCGCATTTTTGAAAGAGCGAGAAATCTTCTGAATCTCGCTGAGAAACGGATCTATAGTCATTTCAAATAAGTATGAGACACTCTTTCTGCACAATAAGCACGAATAACTTCATCAAGAGATGTGCCAGG
>NZ_JAUBQB010000096.1:0-22399 GCF_036701035.1 Microcoleus sp. Pol7_B2
TGCACTTTATTCTCGATCACGCGCTCGAAACCTTTCGCGACGCAATATGCACTCGATTATTCAGCAAGCCCTACTTAGTCTTACTCTAGCTCCAGAAGCTACGGAGGTATGCCCTACGTCTCAAATTCGTAAACCTTGATCTGTAATGTTTTTAGCTGCATTGATGTTTCTATCCTGGTGAGGCAGACATTAGGGCATTACCACTTTTTAATATCTAATGAAAGCCAACTTACAGCAGATTGCAAGCTTATAAACCGCAATATCAGCATTTAGAAAACCAATTTCTTAGATATTGAGGGTTAATTAAATCAAGTGCGAAGTGCGACCAAAATTTAGTAAGTTTGGAGGCGATGCAAAAACAATTATCAAACAATTATCAAGTATCCAAAGACCATAAATCTGTCTAATTTACGGCGGTTTATATACTGTCAAATAGCTCTGTTTACTCCTGCTTACCTACTTATCAGATGGAAGAAAGTTGAGTTAAATAATAACATAATCTTCGCCCAAAATAGCTTGATCAACCTGCGGTTCCGGCTCTACTGGGTCGCTGTAATGAGTCTCAATGTGTTTGATGAAACTTTCCCGATAAGCTTTGAGATGCGAGTTAAGTGCTTCGATATCCTGCTCTCCTGTCGCGAAACCCCTCTCTCTTCTGAAGTGACCGGATTCCTTAACAAAAGCCATGTCAACTTGCCACAAAGCTGAATCCACCGGGCGATATGACAAATCAACAATATCGTAAGCTGCGAAGCCTTGGGACTTCATAAAACTCATTACATCATACATCTGACCGAACAAAGTAACTTCTACAATTACATATTCAGTCTGCTGCAAAATCTCAGTTGCTCCTGCTAAAACATCTAATTCCTTTCCGTCTACATCAACTTTAATTAAATACGGGCCTGGCAAATTTCTTTCCCTGCATATTCCATCCAGGGTAATTGCTGGTATTTTTCTCAAATAAGGATCGCTGCTGTCAGTAACGCGATTTTCAGAAAGTGAAGAATGCAACATAGAGGGACTGACGTTAAGCGTGAAAACTCCCGATTCTTTGCTCGCGGCTGCAATAATATATTCTGCACTTTTGAGCTTGCGGCAAATTTTGGCGAGATAAGGTTCATTTTCGGCGATCGGCTCAATTAGCAAATGTCGCGCATCGGGGAAAGTTTCGTAAAGATTAAAAGTTCCCAATGCTGCACCGACATCAATCACAGTTTTTGGTTCAAAACCTAACTGTTTAGCCAGCAGCAAGCTGCCTGACATCGAGTTTCTGATAATTCCTGTTTGTTGGCTCACAATTTTTTCCTAATTTAAATGTGGATATAATTAATATTATGTCTTGCAGCAGAGTTATTGTATGTCCGAATAAAGAAACGAAGCAATCGCGGAGGTTGGCGATTGCTTCCCTTCGGATCGCAATGACAGAAATAGGTTTCAACTGAGATATTGCGCCATTCTCAATCAGTTTTTTAGGAACAGGCAAGATGCCTGTTCCACGAGTGAATTTTCTTGTGGAACAGGCAAAATGCCTGTTCTTGAGAATTGTGCAAGATGTGAGTTTCAACCCAACCTGCTACTATTTCGCGGATTTCTGCGCCTTGTTTTCGGGTTCTACAGATTGCAAAGCTTCGTCGAGAATTGCCCGCGCTTCTTCGGCTTTACTTCTAGCTTCTCGATAGCGGACATTAGCTTGAGCGAAGTTTTTGAGAACCTTGAAACCATCTTTCAAACGACCAATTTCCTCGGCACTCACAGCCTCATCTGTAAACAAAATGTCGATCGCCGCCCGGATTTTGAGTGCTTCTTCGCGGGATTCCATGACTTTCAATTTGAGACTTGCCAAATTGCTCAAAATCTGGACGGCTTCAGTAATCGCGTCCTCGCCTTCAGACGCAGCATCTTCGATATCCTTAACTTCAACAAACTGCTTGGGCCCAAATCCCTCCACGAGTTCCGTAGGCAGCTTGCCCTCATCCATGAGATCCATCAGCCGATCCATCGCTTCTTCCCGGGCTTTGGCTGAATCTTTCCCTTTGACAGTTAAAATAATTTCGGGGCTTTGAGGAAGTGTATAGCGAACCATATTTTGACAGCCTGTGCGCGAAAACAATTGAATGATATTTTATCTTTATTCGATCGCCAGTTGCAGCGATCGATCCGCTCCATTACCAACCGCTTGCCACAACTTGGCACATATACACTCAAAAGGAACCCTCGACAATGAAAGATAAATTTCTTAACTTTCTCAACTTGATTTTAGTAGCTGATGTATTTTTCGTCTTTGCCAGTTTTGCGTGGTTTGCGATCGCAGTAGCAGGTCGATCGACAGGGGTGAATCTCGGTTTTGATTTGTGGTACAGTCTCTGGCAGCCCGTATTTAATCCCGCCCTCGGAATTCTTATGGGCGGTGCTATTCTCAGCGGTATAATTAACCAAGTTTCTAAACGGCTCAATCCCAAGTAAAATTGATGTTTTGTTGGAGACGGTGATTGGCGATGCTACTTAGTTGGCGATCGAACTTGTGGAATGCGTCAGAGATGAGGCACTCCATTAGGTCGATGAAGCTTAAAAATACATAAGTAGTCAAAAGCGAGTGAAAAGCTCCCTGAATGAGCGATCTCTTATGAAAGCAATCACAAAAGTTATGATAGCTTTACATTCTGTTACAGAGTAAAGTTTATTTTCGCTTACCTATTTACCTCGAAAATCAGGATTGGGCGATCGGGATCTAAAAATATCAACTCATGTTATGAGTAACAAAAGTCGGACATTAATTATGGGAGAACAAAAATGTATCGGTATCCTCACCAGCGGGGGTGACTGTGCAGGCTTAAACGCAGTTATCCGAGCCGTTGTCCACCGCGCAACGGGAACTTACAATTGGAAAGTGATGGGCATTCGTCAAGCCACCAAGGGATTGATGAGTCGTCCCCCTCAAGCAATTCCCTTGGATATTGAGAAAGTAGACTCGTGGCTCACCATTGGCGGTACGATGCTAGGCACTACAAATGAGGGCAACCCTTTTGCCTTCCCGATGCCTGATGGGACTCTACGCGATTGTTCTGAGGACATTATCGAAGGCTATCACCAACTAGGTTTGGATGCCTTAATCGGCATTGGTGGCGATGGCAGTCTCGCCATTCTCAGGAAGATTGCTCAACAAGGTAATTTGAATTTAGTTGCTATTCCTAAAACTATTGATAATGATGTCGGAATTACCGAGCGTTCCATCGGTTTTGATACGGCTGTCAATATTGCTACTGAAGCACTAGATCGCTTGCATTTTACTGCGGCCAGTCACAGTCGGGTTATGATTGTTGAAGTCATGGGCCGCGATGCCGGACATATTGCGATCAGTGCCGGAATTTCTGGGGGAGCTGATATAATTCTGATTCCGGAAATCCCTTACAAAATTTCCCAAATCTGTGCCCAAATTCAAGATCGCCAAGACCGGGGAAAAAACTACTGTTTAATTATAGTAGCGGAGGCAGTTCGCACAGAAGCAGGCGAGTTAGTAATGCACACAAATCGCTTAGGTCAAAGTCGATTAGGCGGAATTGGTCAGTATTTAGCTGATACAATTTCTGACTGTAGCGGTGCAGAAACTCGCGTCACCGTTTTGGGACATACTCAACGCGGGGGAACTCCTTCACCGCTAGAAAGATTAATTGCTTCTGCTTTTGGCGTGGCAGCAGTTGATTTAGTTGCCGAAGAGAAATTCGACTGCATGGTATCTTGGCAGAAGCGGGAAGTTGTGAGCGTTCCTCTGGAAGATGCGATCGCCAAATACAGACCTGTAGAGTTCAACGGTACTCTGGTTAAAACGGCCCGCGGTTTAGGAATTTGTCTGGGAGACTAAACAATTACCCGTCCTATTTCTCAAAGTTTTAGTCCGGGACGCACTCAGAACCACGAAACTGGGTTAACCGAGACTGAGGGTTTTAAGCCAGTGTATTGTGGTTAAAAAACCAAGGTGCTCACCGGCCCTGCTTCCACGACTAATATTAACCTGGAAGTAGTGGCGTTTCAACTATGATTAGTGTACCTTGCAATTAGTTCCGAGCGAGTATCGACCTCGAGTGCGATCGCGCTCGGAACTACAAAATACCGCAACAAGTAGAAAGGTGAGAAATTGACACCATTTACTGCACAAATTAGAGTGCGCCATTACGAAATGGACGCCCTCGGTCATGTCAATAATGCTGTCTACCAGCATTATTTAGAACACGCTGCGATCGAACATTTAGAACACTTGGGATTTACACTCGATCGCTACCGCGAACTGGGCGGCGTCTTTGTAATGCGGCGGATAGAGATTGACTATTTGCGATCGGCCGCTGCGGGCGATCGACTGGAGATATCAACTTGGATCGAACAACTGCGCGGCCCGCGCGCCGTCCGCCGCTACGAAATTCGCTTACTTGGAAGTGACGAAATATTGTTAAAAGCCGAGGCGCTTTGGGTTTGGGTTGAAGTTACCACCATGCGACCGCGAGCAATTCCCAAACAAATAATTGATATTTTTGAATCACAATCTCAAGCATTACCAACATAGAGAAAAAATTAACTATTATATTTGCAAAATCCTGTAAAAATCTCTCGGTTTGTAGAGAGGACTTCCGTCCTCTATTTCCCGTTTGTAGAAGTGCAAAAAGTTGATTGTGCAGCGGGCCGCAAATCCCGATGGCAAAAAGTCGGATTGCCCGCCTGCCAGTTTGGATGTCACAGAGGTACGATGGAATATAGGGAGGGAGGCCAAGCCCGCGAAGGTTAAGCTTGGTGACAATACCCACAGGAAGGAAAAAATGACACTTAACTTGCGGCGACCGATTTTAATAGGCGGAATAGGACTTTCAGCAGCGCTGTGGCTGCTGGAAACTCTACAGCATTCGGGTTCAGAAATGGGCGAAACGGCACTCATCGGCTTGGCTGCTGCCGGTGCGGGGTATTGGTGGTGGAAGCAACAATCCCCCAAACTGGAACTCGCACTCCCGGAACCCCTGGCGAACCGGGAAGCAGCCGAAAAAGCGATCGCAACCTCCGAAGCCGCCATTAAATTGCTGGCTTCAGAAGCTCAAAACTCCGCCGATCCTGCTAATCTAACAGCAAAGCTCGATCGGCTCAGAAGCGAATTAGACAGAGAAGATTTGCGGATTACCGTAACTGGCGGCAAAGCTGTCGGCAAAACTGCCTTAATTCAAGTTTTAAATTCTAATTGGGCATCTCAACACCCGCAAAAGCTTAGTTTACAAGAAACAGCACCGCTGTTTGCTAATACAAATGCAGATGCCAAAATCAATGGTGATTTAGCGCTGTTTGTGACAGCGGGCGACATCACAGATTCCGAATTTCAAACATTATCTCAGCTAGGTGCTGCAGGTCAGCGCGTGCTGCTAGTCTGGAACAAACTAGACCAATATTTACCAGAACAGCAGTCGCAGGTTTTGCACTCTTTGCAACAGAAAATGCAAGGAATAGTGGGGACAGAAGATATAATTGCGATCGCAGCTTCTCCCAAATCTATTAAGGTGCGCCAGCACCAAGCGGACGGCACATTTAAAGAACGCATCGAAAATCAAGTCTCTCAACTCGACGCGCTGACGGAAAGATTGACTAAAATCTTAACGGAAGAACGGCAACAGTTGGTCTGGGCGAGTGCGGTGCGCGAGGCGGCAAGTATCAAGTTAGAGGCAAAAACCTTATTAAATGCAGTCAGGCGCGATCGGGCAATTCCCATTATGGAACAATATCAGTACATCGCCGCCGCCGCCGTCTTTACTAACCCGGTTCCCGCTTTAGACTTGCTAGCAACAACCGCCATCAGCACCCAACTCGTCATCGACCTCGGTGCCATCTACCAGCAACAGTTTTCCTTAGACCAAGCTAAGACAGTAGCGGGTACTTTAGCTAATCAAATGTTTAAATTGGGATTAGTAGAACTGTCTACCCAAACTATTACTGGACTGCTGAAAAGCAATGCCGTCACCTATGTAGCAGGAGGCGCTGTGCAGGGAATTAGTGCAGCATATTTTACCAGAATAGCAGGACTGAGTTTAATTGAATATTTCCAAAGTCAAGAACTGGAAAATGCTCCCAAAGGCATTTTCAATCTCGACCAGTTGACTAAAACTTTGCAAGCAGTATTTACGCAAAATCAGCAAGTTTCCTTCTTGCAATCTTTCGTCAACCAAGTGGCGAGTCGCCTTTCATCTCAGGTATCTGGGCCCGAAACCGTTAAGTCGGCGGCCAATTAAGTAAAATAAAGGAACAGGCAAGATGCCTGTTCCACAAGACAGTTTTTCTGTTGTGGAACAGGCATCTTGCTTGTTCCACGGCAGAACCAGGCAACCAGTTAATATTTTCCTTCTTCCTTCTGCCTTCTGTTATACAATCAAATAAACTTTGCACGATGATACAAACTCAACCCAAAATACTAACCTTTGAAGAATTTCTAGAAGACAAAGCCGAGAACAGATGCTACGAACTTCACGACGGGGTAATGGTTGAAATGCAGCCAACAGGAGAACACGAAGATATCACAGCATACCTTGTTCAAGAATTTACCCTGCTCTACACCCAACTGCAACTTCCATACCGCATTCCCTCGAAAGCGCTAGTTAAGCCCCCAGCTAAAGATACAGGATATATTCCTGATGTTTTGCTATTAAACCGTCAGGCTTTAGCGTCGGAACCCTTATGGTTGAAGTCAGCAACAATCACCGAAGGAACATCTATCCCGCTACTTGTTGAAGTTGTTAGTACCAACTGGCGCGACGATTATCTCAAAAAGTTGGCAGATTACGAAATGATGGGCATCCTCGAATATTGGATTGCGGATTATGCTGCATTTGGCGGAATACGTCATATTGGCGACCCCAAAGAACCCACGCTTTCGGTTTGTCAGCTCGTGGACGGAGAGTATAGGATTAGACAGTTCAGAGGGAGCGATCGCATTATTTCACCTACATTTCCCAATATGGAGCTGAACGTCGATCAAATTTTCCGAGGCGGCGCCTAGTGTTAGGGAAAAGAACAGGCAAGATACCTGTCCCACAAAAATTTTTTGTTATTGTGGAACGGGCGGGATATCCCGTTCAATATTTTTTGGAAAACTCACAACAAAAAAATTATAAATTTATGAAAAATTGTATTAAAATAAGAAATAGGATTTATAATTCGACGATCAATTATACCTGCTTAACAAAGCCGATCGCCAATGGCTGACAATTCCCTTCAAGAAAATCGCTTATCCCTTGCCCGCGCCAGTTTGCGCGAAGCCCTGGCGCGCTATTCCCACCTGCGCCAAGGGAAAAAAAACTCGAATAATACTGAATTAGAAGCGGCGCTGCAATATCAGTTAGATATCTTAACTTCCACCTCAGAAAAACTAGACCACAACATAATCCGCATTGCTACTTTCGGCTTAGTCAGCCGTGGCAAGTCAGCCGTATTAAACGCGCTTTTAGGTCACAAAATTCTGCAAACAGGCCCTCTCAACGGCCTGACTCAGTGGCCGCGTTCCGTGCGCTGGAGTGTGCCTTTATCCTTCCTTGACAGCGACGAATCCCCCCAACCTCCCCTGGGCAAGGGGGGGAAAGGAGGGGTGCAAGTAGAATTAATCGATACTCCCGGACTTGATGAAGTTGGCGGCGAAGTGCGCGGCGAAATGGCAAAACAAGTAACTCGCCAAGCTGACTTAATTCTGTTTGTCGTTGCAGGCGATATCACCCGAACTGAATATCAAGCACTGTGCGAATTGCAAACAGCTCAAAAACCGGTAATTTTAGTTTTTAATAAAATTGACCTTTATCCCGAATTAGACAGAAAAGCTATTTACCAAAGTTTGCAAGCGCTGGGAAATTCTGAAGAGTTAGCAGCCGCTGCGGTAACAGAGCAAACAGATAGCGAAAATTTGTCCGAACCCCCAAACAACTCCTCAGATAAATCTACTGCAAAATCACCCGCTAAAACTTCCAAATCTTTAGAAATAGTTATGGTAGCTGCCGAACCAGCGCCGGTGCAAGTGCGGGTGGAATGGTCCGACGGAAGAGTCACTTACGAATGGGAGTCGCCGCCCGCGCAGATAGACGAACTAAAAAATAAAATTCTCACCATTCTTAACAGAGAAGGTCGCTCGCTCCTCGCTCTAAATGCTTTAGTTGAAGCTAGAGATGCCGAAGCAAACATTGCCCGTCACGTTCTCAAATTGCGGCAAACAGAAGCCGAAGATTTAATCTGGCAATTTGCAAAATATAAAGCTTTAGCTGTCGGTTTAAATCCAGTGGCATTCTTGGATGTAATGGGAGCAAGTGTCGCAGATTTAGCTTTAATTCGCTCTTTATCCAGACTTTACGGCTTACCCATGACTGGTTACGAAGCCGGGAAACTTTGGCAGACTATTTTCTCAAGTGCTGGCGGCGTACTTTTGGGAGAATTGGGTAGCAGTTTTCTGTTGGGATTTGGCAAAAGTGCGGCGGCTGCGGCCCCGCACATCGGCTTTTCTACTTTTGCCGGAGTTGCTGTCACTCAAGCTAGTTTAGCAGCTTATGGAACCTACGCTGTCGGTCGCGCCGCCCAAGTTTATTTAGAAAAAGGCTGCACCTGGGGCCCCCTGGGGCAAGATACGGTAATTCAAGAAATTATCGCCACCATTGAGCGTAATACAATTATCGATCGCTTGCAGCAAGAGTTTAAAATTGGCAATTAAAAATTGCCCTAGTAGTTGAGTGCGGTGCCTCCGCAGACGGTTATTTGTGAATAATCGAAGAGGTAGGATCTGACGCACCCTACTGCTTGTATTCTTATACAATTGTCAAAAAAGAATGCAACTGTAGCTAAGCTTCCAACCACGATCTTCATCAGTAATTCCCAATTCTTTAATCGCAAATCGAAAATCGAAAATCCTATTACCGTCTGGCAATTCTAACACCTTCCCTAAAATGGGCGATCGTCGCAATTACCGCTATAGAAAAGTAAAATATTCTAATCAGCCAAAAACAAATCCGCATTGACCAAGAAACAATAGTCGGAGCAATACCTGTGAATTGTACAAATCTGGAATTAACTTTTTTTTCAAAGCTGTCAAGGTCTTTCATCTCCGATTGTTTCGTCGGAATAACGGGAAACTGACCAGTATATACGTAATAACCGATAAAACCAGGCAATCCTACTTTTCTATTCAAAAATGAGTTAGTTAAGGTTGCAGTTTGCGGAGGCGATAATTTATCCGATTCTTCCACTTTTTCCAGCCAAGAATTATATCGAATGGCTGGCGTAATCATGAAAACTAAGGGAACTATAAGTATCAACACAGCAGCACTAATTTTGCGACCGTATTGAGGGTGTAGAAGCCTTGTCGCCACACCCACTCCCATACCGATAAAAGCAAATACCAATATATTTAACAGTTCAATAATTTCGATACCCCTCAACAAATCGCCGATAATCAGGATGGTATATAATAATTTGTCGGCTAGTAGCAGAGCGGCCCACTTGATAAGAATTGAAACGCCTACAATAGTAGCTACAATCGCCACATACCCGATGGCACCTAGAACGTACAGGAAAATCGAACCGGCTTGTTTGAATGATTGCATGGAATTATTCACTAAGTGAAAGTTGAGGAGTCTGATTGACAAAAATTTTAAAATTTTAGAGCAATCTGGAGTTCCAAATTTGATTTTTAAAATAGATTAGCTTGACATCTTGAAATCAATCTAAAATCTACAATCTACAATCGATCGACAAGTTCCCGCGCCGCCGCTTTGGTGACTTGTGCGATCCGTTCCTTCACAACATCCTCTTCGATCGCCCTCGGCTCTGTTTCTTGTTCGCGATCGATCCCCAACCATAAAAGATACTCGATATTACCGGCCGGGCCAAGTAAAGGCGACCACGTTAAGCCACGTTGCTGCCATCCTAAAGCTGTGGCTGCCTTCCACACTTGAAAAATCGCATCAGCTTGAGTTGCTGAGTCTCGCACTACGCCTTTTTTCCCGACTCTCTCGCGCCCTACCTCAAACTGCGGCTTTACCAGCAACACCGCTTCTCGCGGTGGTACCAACAATTCCCACAGCGCCGGTAAAATCTTATCCAGGGAAATAAACGACACATCTACTACCGCCAAATCTGCTCGCTCAGAGTCGCCGTAAAGCTCAGCAGCAGTCATGTACCGCAAATTGGTGCGTTCTTTCAAAATTACTCTCGGATCGTTACGCAAGCCCCAATCTGCTTGACCGTAGCCAACATCTATGCCGTAGACTAAGGCGGCGCCAGCTTGCAGCAAACAGTCGGTAAAACCGCCTGTGGAAATGCCGCCGTCGAGACAAATTCTGCCTGCAACGGGAATCGCAAAAACTTCTAAAGCTTTGGCTAATTTGTCGCCGCCTCTGGAAACATAGCGCGATCGCTCTTTAATCTGAATTTTTGCTGCAATATCGACCTCAGTGCCCGGTTTGTCAACTACCTGTTGGTTGATGGAGACTTTCCCCGTGCGAATCAAGGCCTGAGCTTGCTGTCTGGAACTGCACAAATCTAGGCTGACCAATAAAGTGTCTAGTCGCTGTTTAGCCAAGGTTTTTAATCTGTACGGATAGGGTTAAGAACAGTACCAGATTAGCACTTACGCACAAGCCCGACTGCTAATTTTTGCCGATTATTTTGGTTTTGAGATCATCACGGGGCGATCGCCCCAGCTCACATGATGTGACTGAGATCGCTGTGAGTGTGTAGTTTTATCACAGATAAACATTCATAGAATCACACAATAATTTTTGTGACTAGCGGATGATTTATAGGCAGCTAAAAGCGCTACAAATACCATCAGGGCGATCGACTATGAAAACAATTAACTTTCCTATCATAAATCCTGGCAATTGTCAAGAAAATCCCCTCGCCTTCGTCAGCGGTGACATCATCCACATTCTTTACCCCAATGGCGAAGTAGAAGCAACAACCGTCGCACAAATCGCTCTGCGCCAAACCAAAAATCCCCTTGACAAATGCCTCGTCTGGGGATGGGTTGACGATTTTTAGTACCAGTTTCAAACAAGAAGGCAATTATACGGCAGCTCCAAACCCTTAATTCATAAGTCATTCCCAATTATTCAAATTTTTAATCTATAATTTTTAATCTATAATTTTTAATCTGCAATCTTTAATCTCAAATTGTATAACCCATAAAAAAAGATCGCTTGGAGGCTGTCAGGCCAAAAAAAGCGATCAATCTAACTGCTGCTAAGTGCCAGCCACAAGTGCAATTTGCTGTTAAAACAATTAGCAAATTGACTTAAATATCTTGTTCGCTCAATTCGCGAATCATGTAATCAAAAGGCTGATCCAAAAAAGGCCCCACAGACAAGCCAGCAGCGGCCACCTGAGCCTTAACCATCTCCTTCATAATGCTAATCCCCATCACCGTCGGGCCAATGGGAACGCTTAGAGAATTGTAAGTTTCCCGCAAACCTTGCAGCACGCGCTCGTCGAGCACGTCGGTACTTCCAGCCACTAGGGCGTAAGTAGCATAGCGCAAGTAGTAGTCCATATC
The DNA here is from genome assembly GCF_036701035.1 of Microcoleus sp. Pol7_B2. Classification (NCBI taxonomy): domain Bacteria; kingdom Bacillati; phylum Cyanobacteriota; class Cyanophyceae; order Oscillatoriales; family Microcoleaceae; genus Microcoleus; species Microcoleus sp. Pol7_B2. The sequence goes on from NZ_JAUBQB010000096.1 coordinate 11,549, forward strand.
CCGCAAACAAGCCGCGTAACGGCGAGTCGTGTAGGCATTTCCGCCCGGACGGATCAGTTCCGGCTGTTCAGCAAATAGCTGGATACCAGCTTGCTTGACAATTGCCGCAGCATTGCTGTTAATCGCAGCCGCCGCCTGTACCCGTGCCGTGCCCGTTGCAAAATAAGATTTCAACCGATCGATACCATCTCGGTCTAAATACCTACCAGCAACATCATAGTTTTCAATCAGGCTAGTCACTGCATCGCGCATAAGTTTCTCTCCCAAAAATCTTTATCAATACTTTGCTATCTGAGACAGACCGCCTATTGTAGACTACTACAAATCGGCGTTTGATTAAGATTTGAGATAAGATTTTCACGAAGGGTAGTCTATCCGCGGCAAACTGTCGTAAAATTTAGCCGTTTGCCTGGTATCTTCAGCCGAAAAATAATCCACAGGGCAAGAATCTCAAACTGCCCGGCCGCAGTGGGCCGCTATTTCAAAATTTTGTAGCCATAGATACAAAATAGTGGATACTGAAGGCCTACGATCGCCCAAACAGTCTGAAATCGGCCGATCGCCAAGACACAACCAATATCAGGAGTAAGTCATGTTCCAGACACCCCAAGAAGCCTTAAACTACATAAAAGAAAATCAAATCCAGATCGTTGACCTAAAGTTCATCGATATGCCGGGGATCTGGCAACACCTTTCCCTGTACCACGACCAAATCGACGAAACCGCATTCACAGACGGCGTACCCTTCGACGGTTCCAGCATTCGGGGCTGGAAAGCCATCAACGAATCAGACATGACGATGGTCATCGATCCGACCACCGCTTGGATGGACCCGTTCATGGCAGAACCGACCATCAGCTTCATTTGCAGCATCAAAGAACCTCGAACCGGCGAACCGTACAGTCGCTGTCCGCGCACCATTGCCCAAAAAGCCATAGACTACTTGCTTTCGACCGGTCTCGGCGATACAGCATTCTTTGGCCCGGAAGCAGAATTCTTTATTTTTGATGACGTTCGCTTCGACCAAACCCAAAATTCCGGCTACTATTACGTAGATTCGATCGAAGGTCGCTGGAATTCCGGCAAAGAAGAAGCAGGCGGCAACCTCGGTTACAAACCGCGTTACAAAGAAGGTTATTTCCCAGTAGCACCAACCGATACCTCTCAAGACATGAGAACGGAAATGCTGCTGACAATGGCAAAATGCGGCGTACCCATCGAAAAACACCACCACGAAGTCGCCACCGGCGGTCAATGCGAACTCGGTTTCCGCTTTGCCACTTTAGTACAAGCCGCCGACTACTTGCTGACTTACAAATACGTCATCAAAAACGTCGGCAAAAAATACGGCAAAACCATCACCTTCATGCCCAAACCGCTGTTTAACGACAACGGTTCCGGGATGCACGTTCACCAGTCGATTTGGAAAGACGGCCAACCTCTATTTGCAGGCGATCAATATGCTGGTTTCAGTCAAATGGGACTGCATTACATCGGCGGCATTCTCAAGCACGCACCGGCACTTTTGGCAATCACCAACCCCACGACCAATTCCTACAAGCGTTTAGTTCCGGGCTTTGAAGCGCCTGTAAACTTAGCTTACTCTCAAGGGAATCGATCGGCATCAGTGCGGATTCCGTTGTCGGGAACCAACCCCAAAGCTAAGCGGTTAGAATTCCGCTGTCCCGATGCGACATCCAACCCCTATTTAGCATTTGCAGCTATGCTGTGCGCCGGCATTGACGGCATCAAAAATCAAATCGATCCGGGCGAACCTTTGGACGTAGATATCTACGACCTTTCCCCTGAAGAATTGAGCAAGATTCCTTCGACTCCCGGTTCCTTGGAAGGCGCTTTAGAAGCTTTAGAAAAAGACCACAGTTTCTTAACTGAAACCGGCGTATTTACCGAAGACTTCATCCAAACCTGGATTTCCTACAAACTAGACAATGAAGTCAACCCGATGCGGCTGCGTCCTCACCCCTACGAGTTTGCTCTCTACTACGACTGTTAGAAAATTAATAATTAAAAATTAAAAGTTAAAACTGGTAATTATACCATTTTTAACCTGTGATTTTTAATTAATAAGAACGCCGCCCTTAAAAGCGGCGTTTTTTTCGAGTTTAGAACTTCTGGATCAACGCCCACACTCTCCCGTTACCCGACACTATCTGGGCAACGCTGTTAGTAGTAGCACCCATTGTAGCGTCAGAGACATCCTCTACAGCCCATTTAGTTGCTTTCTCATCAACAATAAACAAATCGTCAGAGGTAGTGCCTTCCTGAACCCGATATATCTTATTCAAAATGAAACGCTGTCGCGCCTCAGCTTTTGGTATGCCCGTAACTTCATCAGGATCGATAGAGATGGCACTGCCTTCTTTTAATGTACCTTTTGAGTTGCTTAAATTGCGATCGTCCCTTTGAGCAACCCGCACGCCGTGAAGCTGCAAACCAGGCTCATTATCAGAGATATTCAAGACAGCAGCTAGCGCCCCACTTTTTTCCAAACCGAGAACCGCTGCAAAAGCCGTCAAAGTTAGCAAAAGCTTGAAATGATTCACTGTATTTATGCTCCTTTGTTTGTGAGGTGCTGCACTCATTCTAAATTAGCAATTAGCAATTAACAATGACCAAACGATGTCCGATATTTTTGTGATGATCCGCAATCAGAGTAACGTCGCCATGACTTCAGTTGATGGTATTGCGTTTGTCACTTTACTGACTCAAGAAGGACGAGTGCTGGCCGAGGAGATAGTTGATCTGTTTGAGGCCGATGTGAATTTTGATAACTTGAAGCAGGGAAAATATACTGTAGTTGTCAGGCACGAAGGCGTTGAACCTCGATCGGCAACCTGTAGTGTTACAATCACCGATGAAGATAAAGTAATCATGCTGACATTTGTTTACTTGGAGCTAGAACGGGTGCTGCTCCGCATTCAAACTTCAACCGAAGAAAGACTATGACTGTGAAAGTTACTCCGCCAAATTCAATTAAAATGTTTCGCTATCGAGTACATTTCTTGGCAAAAGACCTCTGGAGGGAAAAAAACCCGGTTTGTCGGATGAATCTGGCTTTACAGTTAGCCGATGTGGCGACAACTCTGGCTAGGTTGGAAGTAGAAGAGGCGCGAAAATTTCAACAAGAGTCTGCTAGTGTTGAGGCTTCCGACTCGACGGAAACTGAAAAGTTTTGAGTGTATGAGGTTGCTGTCTGTGATCCCCGCAAGCCTTGCGTGATAGCAGTTTAAAAAAATAACGTAACTGTAGAAAAGCTCCAAACCCTGATAGTCATCAGTCATTTTTAATCTAAAATCTAAAATCTAAAATGGTATGGCTCGCAACTCAAAACTATTGTCATTTGTTGAGCTAGTAAAAAAATTATCTGTATAAAATTGAATCTCCGTGCTAAACAATAACTTTCTGCCTTGCGAGGTAATTGGTTGTCGAAAAAAGTGCGTTACACTTATATAAGTATCTTTACAAAACAACACAAAAGCATGACTGTTGCCTATCCCCGCAAGCTTCGCAACGCAATGGGAGCGCGCGAAATTTTAGCTAATGTAGTGCGCGATCGCGAAATTCACCTGATCACCCTCAACCGCTACCGATTTAGCGAACAGCGCAGTTGCAAAGACCTCACCGACGTGATCGAACAGCTAAACGGGCAACCAGCCGAACTCGTGCGCGACCTTTCTCGGCACATTTCCGACGAAGCGCGGCACGCCATGTGGCTCACCGACTTGCTGGTAGACCTCGGCCAAAATGTGGGAACGCCGCCAGGAGTCTCCTACATTGACGAATTTGAAAGGTTGTATGACAGCGAACAACAAGACCCTACCAAAAACCGCGAAGACTTTGTAATTTCTTCCCTCGCGGCGATTAACGTCACCGAGAAGCGAGGATGCGAGTATTTCGGCGCGCACATCCACGCCCTCAAACAGGCTCCCCAAACCGCAGAAAACATCAAAATCCGCGAAACAATCGAAAAGATTTTTCCAGAAGAAGCTGGTCACGTCCGCTGGGGCAATCGCTGGCTGGCCCAAATCGCCGACAAAAGCCCGGAACACCGCCAAAAGGTGGAACAGGCAAAGCGCAAGTATATGGCGATCGAACAAGCAGCTTTTGAATCAGGAATGGATATCATGCTGGGGGCAGAACTCCGCCGCGTCACCCGCCTCGTGGATATTGCCAACACCATGCCGATGTGGGAACGCCCGCAATACCTGATGGAACGCTTACCCAGAACCCTGCTGGCCCCGGATCTGCAAATGACTAGAGTCGATGTAGCTCAGCGCGCCTGGAACCGCGACCCGCAGGCATTTGTGGAGAAATTGGTTCCCATGTTCCTCAACGGCTTGAATACCATTGAGAAGAAGCCGGCGACGGCTAAGCCCAAGACTTAAAAACGATCGCGAACCTGGTTGAAACCGCTTTGCAAGTCAAACTTGCGTCTGCCTCCGCAAACAAGCGAGATATACTGGTTCCTTGGCATAGCCTCGGAACCAGTTATTTAAAATCATAATTTTAAGCTTTAGCAAGTAAACTGATTATTGGAATAGTTTTCCATCTAAATATAATTATGACTACCAGCGAGCCGAACATACAAACAGCTTCCGCAGAAAGCCTCTCAAGTGAAAGTGCGATCGCCTCCGAGCAGGTCGAAAAAGCCACAGCCGTCACCTATGCAGAAGAAATTGAAACTGTCATCGCCAGCATGGCTGTAGACCAAAAAGTGATGGTCGGTCAAAGTGAAGCTGGCGGACATCTTTGGAAGTTCAAGTACGGCAGTGTTGAAGTGTTCGTGCAACTCACGGGCGAAACCGAAGATGATACTTTGACTGTTTGGGCTTTTGTACTGCAGTTGCCAGCGAAGAATGAAGCTCAATTAATGCGGAAAATCCTAGAAATGAATTGGCTGTCTACTTTGGAATCTCATTTTGCCATTGTTGACAATAAAGTTGCGGTAGTATCGACTCGGACGATCGCCGAAATCTCGACCGGGGAAATTTCCCGGGTTATTACTATTGTCGCCACCATCGCCGATGACAACGACGACGTACTGCAAGCAGAATTCGGTCAGTAGTCATTAGTTAACAGTTAACAGTCAACAACTAACAGTTAAAAGTTAACAGTTAACAGTTAACTAATATGCAGGCCCGGCGATCCAAGCAATAGTGATTCCCAGCCCCAAACCTACAAGCACTTGAAAAGGAGTGTGTCCCAGCAACTCTTTCAGGCGAGCCTCATTAAGGTTGTGATCTTCCTCAAAAAACTCGTCAATAATTTGGTTGAGGATGCGAGCTTGCTTGCCTGCGGCTTGGCGGACGCCTGCTGCGTCGTACATCACAATAATTGCAAAGATCGCAGCGATCGCAAAGTCCGGACTTTCCCATCCCATCGTTTGTCCCACTCCTGCAGCCAAAGCGCCCACAAAAGACGAGTGAGCGCTGGGCATTCCCCCCGTTGTTACCAAATACCGAAGATTAAACTTGCGATTTTTGACCAACTCGATCGGCAGCTTCATGATCTGAGCCGCCAGACAAGCAAGCAAAGCAACCACGAGTATATGATTGTTTAAGATGCCGCTGCAAATTTCCTGCATAGTATTTGGTATTTCTAGTTACTGCGGCTGGTAATAAAATCGGCGATCGCCAGCAGCGGTAGAGCTTTGCTCCCAAACACTGCCAATTGAGCCTTAGCATCAGCAACAAGCTGCGAAGCTTGGCGCCGAGACTCCTCAATTCCCCACAAACTCGGATAAGTGACTTTTCCTGCTTGAACATCTTTGCCAGCAGTTTTGCCCAGTTCTTCTTGGGTAGCAGTAATATCCAGAATGTCGTCAATGATCTGGAAAGCCAGCCCAATATTTTGAGCGAAACGAGACAGCCGCTGCAAATCTGCAGCCGAGGCCCCAGCCAGAATTGCCCCACAAACTACGCAAGCCTCTAACAGCGCCCCTGTTTTGTGAGCGTGAATGTAATTCAAAGTTTCCAGCGAAACATCTGTCTTTCCTTCCGATTCCAAATCAACCACTTGACCGCCTACGAGTCCAGCAGCACCCGATGCCCGCGCTAAATGGGCGATCGTCTGCAACACCTGCTGGGGGGGTACGTTCTGAGTTTTAGTGGCGATAAATTCAAAAGCATAGGTCAACAAACCATCGCCAGCCAAAATGGCTATATCCTCGCCGTAGACTTTGTGGTTCGTCAGTTTGCCACGCCGGTAGTCGTCATTGTCCATTGCTGGCAAATCGTCGTGAATCAGCGACATCGTGTGGATCATTTCCAAAGCGCAAGCTGTCGGAATTGCCATAGATGTAGTGCCGCCGGCCAGTTCGCAGCTAGCCAGACACAGGATCGGACGCAGGCGCTTGCCCCCCGCTAGCAGCGAGTAGCGCATTGCTTCGTAAATTTTCTCTGGGTAGATGACCGGGAGTGCACTGTCGAGAGCTACCTCGATCGCCTCTTTTCGATTGACTAGATAAGTAGATAGGTCGAAAGAGGATTCCGGTTGGGACGAACCCATTTCTGTTGCCAATACCATCCCTTGCTCTCTTGTACTGAATAGTTATGTGGGATATTGTGAGCCGTTCAGGTCGCATCGTGCCGACTTTTACGGCAGTAGTTGCTCGAACTCCGAGCATCAATTAATCATTCTACGGGTGTTGTTGCACAGAAAATCTTTGAGTTTTGATAACTTTGTCAAATTGCCAGTCAATCTAAAATTTACAATCTCAAATCTCAAATCCGCTGATTTGTCTGGCGACTTCCAAAAACCGCTGCACCGCCGCCGTTGGATCGCTGCGCCAAATTAGGGCGATCGCCACCATGCAGGTTGATTCTGGTAACGCTTTGTAAACAACCCCGCTGCGCTGGAAATTTTGCATTGATGCCGGGACGATCGCCACTCCCATCTCGGCGGCTACCAGACTCACAATGGTTTGCATTTGAATGGCTTCTTGAGCTGCGATCGGGCTAAAACCTGCTTGTTGACAAAGACTGACGATCGCATCGTACAACCCCGGAGCCTGGGAACGGGGAAATAAAATGAACGGTTCCGTGGAAAGTTCGCGTAATTCAAGATGCGTGCGATCGGCCGCCGGATGCGTTTCTGGCAATGCCACGATCAGCGGTTCTCGAAAAACGATTTCAGAATTTATCCCCTCTTCCTCAACCGGAGGGCGCACGAAGCCGATATCAATTTGTCCGAACCGCAGCCGCTGCAACTGTTCGTTTGTCGTCAGTTCGTGCAGTTCGAGCTTAACGGCGGGACACCGAGTGCGAAACGCCTGCAAAATCGCTGGAACCACGTTGTGTGCTGCCGAACTCACAAAGCCGATCGTCAATTGTCCGAGTTCGCCCCGACTGGTTTGTCGGCCGAGTTCAATTGCTCGATCGACTTGTTGCAGAATTTTCCCGGCCTCCTCGAAAAAAACCTGTCCCGCAGCCGTTAAATGCACCGTCCGCTTGGTGCGGCGAAACAGTTGAAACCCCAACTCTGCCTCTAAATGCTGGATTTGTTGACTCAGCGGAGGTTGGGCAATATGCAGTTTTTCGGCTGCGCGAGTGAAATTCAGTTCCTCTGCAACTGCAATGAAATAACGCAAATGCCGAAGTTCCATAGCTCCCCAATCATTAATATTTTAAAAGTATAAGTGGTTGGTTAAACATATATTGGACATTTATGATGGCATTTAATACAGTGATTAATAGGCGAGATTGAGAATAAAACAATGGCTAATTTGGATATCAAAATTAGAGAAGCAGAGCTGGAAAATTTGGAATTAATTGTGGATTTTATTTCACAAAAAAGCGAGTTCGATGGATCTAAAGACCTGTTGACAGCAACAGCAGATAAATTGCAGCAAACGTTATTTTGCCAGCCTCCGCTAGTGCGGGTTTTGTTGGCTGAGGTTGCCGGAAAAGCGGTAGGATTTGCTCTTTTTTATTCCTCCTATTCAAGTTTATTGACGCAGCCGTGCCTTTGGCTTGATGATTTATTTGTGCAAGCTCCTATGCGCGGTATGGGAATCGGTACAGCGCTGTTAAAGTATTTGGCACAAATTGCTGACTCAACAAATTGCGGGCGGATTGAATGGACTGTTAATACTGGCAATGCGCCGGGAATTGCTTTTTATGAAAAGCAGGGATCGCGAATTTTGGAAAATATTAGAGTTTGCCGAATCGAGAGACGTGCGATAGCCCAACTCGCTAACAAATAAGTTGGTTGGTTCTGTGAAGAAAGAGTTTTTTAAAATTAACCGCAGAGACGCAGAGAACACAGGGAAAGAGAAGAAAGGTTCAGGGTAATTATCATGGCACAAAATTCTTGGAATACAGCTCTTTATGAGAAAAATCATGCTTTTGTTTGGCAGTACGGCGAATCGCTTTTGGAGTTACTCGCTCCGAAGGCTGGTGAACAAATTCTGGATTTGGGCTGCGGTACGGGACAGTTAACTGAAAAGATTGCTAAAAGTGGTGCTTTTGTGCAAGGTATTGATTCCTCTTTGCCGATGATTTCCACGGCAAAACTTAACTATCCTCACATTAACTTCTCTGCTGCAGATGCGAGGAGTTTTCAAGTAGAAGAGCCGTTAGATGCGGTGTTTTCTAATGCGGTTTTGCACTGGATTAAACAGCCCGATGCTGTGATTAATTGTGTGGAAAAAGCGCTGAAGCCGGGAGGGCGTTTTGTAGCTGAGTTTGGGGGTAAGGGGAACGTGGGGGCGATCGTCCGCGCGCTTTTGAGTGTTTTGTCAGAAATTGGCTGCCAGGAGCCTGAAGCGCTTAATCCTTGGTATTTTCCGAGTATTGGCGAGTATGCTGGGCTTTTGGAAAAGCAGGGATTTGATGTGGGTTATGCGGTTTTGTTTGATCGCCCGACTCCCCTAGAAGGCGGCAGCGCGGGTATGGTAAATTGGATTGAGATGTTTGCGGGCGGGTTTTTGTCGGGGTTGTCTGATGATGTGCGATCGCACGTAATTAACTCCGTTGAAGAGCGTTTGCGGCCGGCGCTGTACCGCGATGGTAATTGGATTGCAGATTATCGCCGAATTCGCGTTGTTGCTGTCAAAAATTCTTATTGACAAATATAAGGCTTCAAATCGGGGAGATTTGTAGCCTTCGTTCACTCAGTATCCCCATCGCGCCGCACGTTAGTCTCAGCAGTTATTTTCTTTTCCTATTGTAACTGCGCTTTTGTGTAGAGCCCCATCAATTTTCCCCTGCCAAAAACTTACGACTCAGGCTTTTCGGATGTTGAATTTTACAGTCATATTTGTAGGGGTAAGCCGGCCCAATAAAAAATATTGTTGGCATGATACTTAGCCTCAACCCAAATAGACTTTTCCTTAATAAATAATAATCTAATCTGGCGCTTCCATAGGGAGCCGGAAGCAAAAACGAACTAACACTTAAAAACATAGCAAATGCTACAAAAGTTATGCTCAAAGCGTTTAGCCCTTCTCGCTAGTGCGACCAATTTCCTGCAGCAAGGTGCCCCGCTAGCCATTTGTAAATTTGCTGATAGCGAAAAACTCGATAGGGAAAATGTGCGATCGTAAATTCGTATCCGCAAACACCGCAACAACTCGGTTTCGTGGATAAACCGGGTTGCTAAACACAGACCTTAGTTTAAATCTGTTCTTCTCCTTGATTAAAACGCTGAATTCCGTGATTTTCCTCGACTTGCAAAATAGCATCCTTGGGAATATTGAGGATGCCTGTAAATGAATTTTGGCTTACTTTCAAAGCTTGTTCCTTATTTTTGTGTTCGGCAAGTTCGCGCTGTAAATTGTCAATAATTTGTTGAAACAGGGCTGCTTGTCTCAGCATTTCTTGTTCGGAAAAGTCCAGCAATTGCATCAGAGTAGCCACTTGATCTTCCAGTAATTGGGTTTCGCAATTATTGTTATTTGTAACAAAGGTGGTCGGCTTTTCTGAATATTCAAAAACACTCTTTTCGTCGGGGAGGGACAATGCTGTTTTGACACTAAGTGCCAAATTTTTAAACATTTCAGCCCTGCTTTGGGGAATTTTAACTTTCAGGAACATCATTACCGCAAACAAACTTCCTGAGGGCAGAAGTCCCCCAAATCCCAAGACAGACTTGACCTGGTAGGGGATAATTAAAGAATTTTGCTCAGGAATAAAGGGGCTGCCTTTTGCCTCTGATACATAAAAAATATTTAATACTGCCGGCTCTAATTGCAGGAACCTTTCTGGCTCAATTCCGAGGAATGTAGGAATGTCTAAACCAAACTGCCGGATTATTTCCGAAATCGCCGGCATTTGAGCCACTAATTTTGTGCAAACTAATGGAATAGCTGTATTTTGTGCTGCTGTGTGCCGAGAATTCCACTGCGGTTCTGTGCCTGCGGCTGCTAGCAGAGTCCAACATTTCATGTCGGCGGCGGGGGAATTGCCCTTCATCAAGCGGCGGGCGGATTGTTGCAATGAGTCTTCTAATTCCCCGTAGGGATGAGTTTTGAACAAACGCACTAAGGCACAGGTATTTTCTCCAGTTTGCGAATCGCAAAAATGTTGGTAAATATAGTTAACAATCTTCTGGCTGGTGGCTTCCATACTAGCAGTATTTCTACCTAAGTGGCGCAGGACTAAGCTGCATTTAGCCATGTCTTGCGGGGTAAATAAGGTAATATCGTACATGAAAAAATGCTCTCTAAGAGCTCAAACACTCTTGTTCATTTATCGTTAAGGCCGCTACCGCATCCGGAATCCTACTGAGAGTTTTGAACAAAGTGTTAGGTAAAATACAGCAGATTCCATGTATATATGATACAGTTTATTTAGTACATAAGCGAAAAAAATGAAACCTTATTCGATTGAG
>NZ_JAUBQB010000097.1:0-21167 GCF_036701035.1 Microcoleus sp. Pol7_B2
AAGACTAAGCAGCGCGGTGGCATTTTTTCCCAAGCAGATTTTGAGTTAACTTGAGCGAATGTAGAACTCATATTGGAGACTCCATTAAGGGCATTATTAGTAGATACACCCCGGAGTTATCTCATCAGGCTTAATTGATTATATCTTAACACCCAATTTGGAAATGGTGTCATTTTAAAAAAAATTTTATTGATTTATTTTGCTCGGCATTTGCCTTTTGTTTCTTGACTAAAATGTAAATTGGAGCCTCTATCTATGGGAATAGATCGCAATATTAATCGGGAATATTGAAAGAAATCTAGGTTCTATTATCCAATTTTTTTTGACCTTATTTTGCTAATAGTAGCCTGCATTGAGGGATGCGGAAATAGGGGAGGTAATTCACCTCGGAATAACTCCTCTTATATTTAGTAGTTCTTATTGGAGTGGGAGAATTTATCTATAGGCACAAGGCACTAGAGTTTCCCTAGCTGTATTTCATCCAAGGGAAAACTGAATTATGTAGATTTTAAAAAATTCTATATGCTTTGAAGCTGCTAGGTTGGCGGTACACCCAAATACTGATTACCAGGACGTTTGGTCGTATTTACTAACAGTCAAAACGGTCTAATATTAAGTGGAACCCATCGCGGGAAATCAATTGGTTTATGGGATGCTACCGACACTGTGAGGACTGCCCACCTCACTACAAACATGATTCAAATTATTCAGCGCGAATTGATATGATTGCAAATTGAGTCAGATTAAATCGTTGATTTCGATCGCGGCTGCCTCCCTAATTACAATTGTATTCGAGTCCAGTCGCCCTCGGTACGTTCCACACCCTCCATTAAATCACTCCTTAATTAGCAAACAGTCGATCGCGCCCACCGCCGTTGCTGAGTGTATCACTATATTGACCGGCATAACACGAACCAAGTCCGCTGTTTTTACTCAGGGAACTATGGGATTTTGGCAATTGACTTTTGTAGGGTTCGAGGTAATCTGAACTGAGGATAACAAAGCCTAATTGCAGTTGGTTCGAGCTGCCCTCAGAAGTTGTGCGAGTTTTGTCAATCTCTCTAAGGATAGAGGCATATTTTTGAAGTGCCGAGGTATTTTTCTCGATGCAGCCAGATTCCCCAGCCAAAATTCTGGAAACAAAATATCCACCTTCATTGATGCTGGAGTCCTTGACTACAAAGCTTTGGGATGGGGGATTTGCGTATTCCAAGGGGGGAGTCGTTTCCCTTAAAGAAGTGAACATATTCTGTCCTCTAAAAGGCCGTTTAGTGGTAGATACAGCCTTGGATTCAGAGCTTCTGAAACTGCCAGCGACCTTGTTTATTTCGCTCATTCTTATTTCACCTATCTATCAGTTTGCCCTATTTCCGCAGCACTGCCATCCGCGATCGCACGGAATTTATATTCTGCGTGTTTTCCCTTACTTCCGCCAAACGCGCAATTACCGATCGATCCGATATCCTATCCGTGATACCACTTTCAAAAAAGAATCCAACTGTAAGCCCGTGCTTCAAACCTCGATAGTCTTCAGTCATTCCCCCATCTAAAATCTAAAATCTAAAAGGGTATGACACTTAGTAAATTGGCCTCGCAACTGCACCCCTCAAGATTCTGTGGAAGATGGCGGTTTTTTCCCTGCATTGCGAATATTAATAATCTTATTGAGCGCCTCAAACCAAAAAGCAGCCCCCATAGAAATAGCTACGCCGCTCAATATCCAACCAAACAATTTTGTCATCAAAGCCGGCCACAATAAATTCCCCTGCTTATCTCGTTCTAAGCTGTTCTGTTCGCTCCATCCAAAAGGCAGAGCTACCTGATCCAAAGCTCGATCGACATCCTGTTGAACTTTTGTCAGACTGGTTAAATTATTTGATTTAGTCTTAGCATTGTTTGCCACCAACTGCTCAGCGTACAAATTAACAGTCGAGCGCAACATCGAATCCTTCGACAACCGATTAATAATATGAATGCTATCAGCATTAGCAGCGACAGCGATCGCAGTTCCGAGCAAAATCGCTACCCCTCTGGCATTCCGCTTGTAAACGCCAGAAGCACGCTCCATCGATTGGTCAAACCAAATTTCAATTTCTTTCTGAAACCGCTGCAACTGCTCTTGAGTATCTCCGCCGCCTTTTTCAGCGCGCTGCGCTAAAATATAAAGGCTGCGTTTCAAAGATTCTGGCATACTATCCAAGGTTTCTTGAATTTGTTGATAAATTGGACTCTCCTCTTTGAGTTCCATAATTTCTGCTACCGAATCTTGACTTTTTTTAACAGTATTTAACAGATTGCTGAAACTCGGTTGCAGTTGCCCTAGCAGCGCCACCCGCTCAATTTTGCTGTCAAAACGAGCCTTGACAAATGCCATCTGCCTCTGAAATTCTCTCCCTGCCAGCTCGGTTTCTGGTAGATAAACCTGAGAATCCTTAATATAAAATCCTAGCTTTTCCGACATTCGATCTAAGCTGTTGCTCAAACTTGCTAAATTGTTTTGATAATCTTCAACTACTCGATTGAACTCCGCAGTCAGCCACCTAAATTTTTGCTCAATAATTGGTTTAGTAGCATCCGGCAAACTCAGATTTTCTCCAATCTGTTGAATTTGTGCTAATTGTAAATCTTTAAATCTTTCCAATCTGGTTTTAGAGATAGAGCTGAGCAAACTAGAAACCTTTAAAGTATCCAAAAGGCTAGCCGAAAAACACTCGGCTGGAATATAAGAAGGCCCACTGGATTTATTGCCGAAAACATTTTTAGTACCCGTAACTCCGTGGTAAAAATCCCCCATGCGGTGCGTAACAGAGCGGAATCCCTCTGATAAAAGCCCTTTCGCTCCCTGATTCAAATCCTTGATAATCGGATTGGCGTAAATCGAATGGGCTAACTGTCCGACTCTCTTCAATTGCAGGGGATCTTTCGCCCCTTCGCTGCCTCCAGAAATCAGCACTTCTATCGACTTCTTTAAATGTTCCGCCCGCCACTGCCAAACAGTAGCAATCAGTTCCTGAATTTCCGAAGCTAGCAAGCTTAAAGTCAGGTAGATAAATACTAAGCCAATGATAATATCTATAATTACAGGCAAGTTCATGGTATTTTCCTAGTCGCAAATAACTGCTGTCTAAGTTTACCCTCAGTTTGGGACGCTCAAAACTCTCTTAACTTATGTCAGAAATCTTTCCATTCCTGGGCCGCAAACCGAAAAATCGCTGGAATGACAGCTTTACAGACAAAGTGTGGATGCTGGCTTTTCTGTTGGCTGCAGTGCTGATTTTCGGGCTGAATCTGGGTGGCGTGGCTTTGCGGGATTGGGATGAAGGCATTGCAGCGCAGGTAAGCCGCGAAATTTGGCGCGGCAACTTAAATTGGCTGTATCCGACGATCGACTCAATGCCTTATTTGAACAAACCGCCGCTGGTACACTGGCTAATCGGGCTGTGTTTTGCCGTCGGCGGTGTCAGCGAATTGACGGCAAGGTGGGTACCGGCGATGCTGACAGCCACCTCAGTGCCCTTGCTTTACGCCATTGGCAGGGAGTTGTTTCCTCCGCGTTCGATCGCCATTTTTTCTGCCCTCGTTTATCTGACGCTGTTACCGGTGGTGCGGCATGGACGTTTGGCGATGTTGGATGGAGCAGTTTTGTGTTTTTTGCTGGGGGCGATGTGGTGTTTGCTACGATCGCGCCGGGATTTGCGCTACGCTTTGGGCGCGGGGATTGGGTTCGGACTCATTTGCCTGACTAAGGGCGTGATGTTGGGGCTGCTGCTGGCTGGGATGGGCTGTATTTTTTTGGTTTGGGATACCCCGCGACTCCTCACTTCTGGGTATCTTTGGGGCGGATTGGCGATCGGAACATTGCCAGTAGCTGCTTGGTATTTTGCCCAATGGCTGCACTACGGCCAATATTTCATCAACACTAATTTAGTTAACGAATCTTTCCGGCGCATTTCGGAACCTGTGAGCAGTCACAGAGGCCCGCCTTGGTATTATCTTTTAGAAATTTTCAAATTAGCTTTGCCGTGGCAGTTATTTTGGCTACAAGGGCTGCGTCTGAGTTGGGAAAATCGCAGTTTTGCCGGGCCAAAATTAGTATTGGTTTGGACTGGAGTATATCTGCTGGCTATTTCTGTGATGACTACTAAATTGCCGTGGTATGTTTTGCCAATTTATCCAGCTTTTGCTCTTGCCGTTGGCAGTTATCTTGCTGAAGTTTGGGAGCAACTGTGGCTGCCGCCAGAGCCGGTCAAAGAGGAAGCAGAAGAACGTTTTGATGCTATTTGTTTGTTGCCTCATCCCGCGATTTTGGCAATGCTGGGTTTAGTTGCTGTCGTCGGTTGCGTGTACTTCAGTGGCTGGGTACGGATCGGGGGACAAATTGCGCCTCCAGAGCGAGATTTGCAGTTAATGCTGATATTTGTAGCTTTGACAATGACAATGGCGGCCGTGTTGCTGCACCGCAAAGACCGGCAGTTTATATTAGTTTTAATTTGGGGAACTTACCTGACGCTGTTGGTATTGGTGGCTTCAGATAACTGGGTTTGGGAACTGGCGGAGGATTATCCTGTTAAGCCGATCGCCGAAATTGTCCGCACAGGAACTCCGGCGGGTCAACCAGTGTTTACTTCTCACCGCTTGGGCCGTCCATCGCTGAATTTTTATAGTCAACGCCAAGTTATTGTCGCCGACGCGCCGACGCTCAAACAGAAATGGCAAACTCTCCCTCAACCTTATTTTCTGTTAGAAAAACCAGTTTTAAAACATTTAGGTTTGCAGAATGCTGAGGTTGTCAAAACAGCCGACGATTGGGTTTTGGTAACTAAAAAGTAAGTTAATAGTTAACAGTCCCCTCCTTGGGGTGGGTGAGATAACTTTCGATTGTCTAGTGTTGTTTCAGATGGACAGCCTTACCCGAAGCGGACTTCAATTTATGAGAAATCAATCAGACAGGATCTAACCGCTAACCATCCACAGACTGCTCTATTTTTAACGCCGTTTCGACTCTTTGATACTCCGCCTCAACCTCTTCTAAAAGCGCGCAGGCCGGATCAGGTAAAGGCTGGTTAGCATTTGTTCCGATGCGGCCCATGATTTCGAGTTCCTCGCACAGCTCAAACAAGCGAAAAGCACCGAGAGTACCGCTAATCGACTTTAAAGAGTGAGCCGATCGCCGCAAAGCCAGCGGATCGGCGTTGGACAGAGCCATAGAGATGCCTCGCAGCAGTTCGGGAGCTGTTTCGAGGTAAATCTCGATCGCCTCGTCCAAAGCTTCCACTTCTCGCAGTCCCTCTATAATCTTGGCACTCAGGGAATCGTGACTCTGTGACAAAGCCCGATCGAGATTTGATGCACCCCAATCGACGACTGCCGGCGAATTGGTAATTGTCAGTTGTGGATTTCCCGCAACAGCCACATTCGATCGCACTTGTAATTCACTCGTTCCTTCGATCTGTTCCGCCTGGGCATCCAAACAAACAATCGGCTGCAGACGATCGAATGGGGAGTTCGATCGAGATTTACACCCGGTCAAAGCTCGCACCAACTGGTCAATGGCGATCGGCTTGCTCAAATAGTCGTCCATCCCCGCAGCCATACACTCTTCGCGATCGCCCTGCATCGCATTTGCCGTCATCGCCACAATCCAAGGCCTAGGTGGTTTTAGATTTTGGATTTTCGATTTTCGATTGTTAGATTCCTCGCCAGTCAATTTTGGATTTTGGATTCTGGATTTTCCATTATTAGATTGCTCATCTGTTGCGGAAACTTCTGATCCTCCCGTGGGATTTTTGGTCGCGTCTCGATTATGAGATTGCTCATTTGTTACGGAAACTTCTGATTCTCCCGTGGGATTTTCTAAAGTTAAATCTGCTGAAAATTGCTCGCGGATGTGGCGGGTAGTTTCCAGTCCGTCCATTTCCGGCATTTGCACATCCATCAGCACCACATCATAAGGCTGGCGGCGCAAAGCTTCGAGCACTTCGATACCGTTTCCCGCCACATCCGCGCGATACCCCATCCGCTGCAAAATTTGCAAAGCCACCTTCTGATTCACCAAATGATCGTCAGCCAACAGAATCCGCAGGGGTAAGTTCTCTGCCAGCACGGGTATGCTTTGCAAGAAAGCCCCGCTAGTGCGCTGCCCTTTAAATTCCGTTGTCTGTTCTCCAAAAATATTGATTAAAACATTGTAAAGCTGAGATTGTTTGATGGGTTTATTCAAAAAAGCAGCAAAATCCATCTCCATAGCAGGGGGGTGAATTTCTTGCCTGCCGATCGAAGTTAGCATCACTAACGGCAACTTTTCGCAATCAGGATACCGGCGAATTTGCGTCGCTAAAGCTAACCCGTCCATTTCCGGCATTTGCATATCCAAAACTGCCAAGTCAAACACCTCTTTAGCAGCCAGCCAATCTAAAGCCAAACTAGCCGAAGCTGAAGCCCTAGCCACCATTCCCCAAGACTGAGCTTGGAGAGTCAAAATTCTGCGGTTGGTAGCATTGTCATCGACAATTAAGACTCGCTTCCCAGCTAATTCAGGTTGAGAATTGCTCAAGTTAAGTGGTAAGGAATTCTTGCAGCCAGAAACGATCGTACTAAAATAAAAAGTAGAGCCAACGGATTTCGTATTTTGGCCGATCGGCTTGTTGCTGAGTACAGATTTGCCATAGCCATATTTTTCGGCAATTTCGCAAGATTCTGCCCATCCCAAATCAAAAACTGCCGATGATCTAAAATGGGCCGGAGGATTGCCCGCGACACTACCCATACTTTCCACCCACATCCGGCCGCCCATCATTTCGGCCAAACGCTTGCTAATTGCCAAACCCAATCCGGTACCGCCGTACTGCCGGCTCGTTGAAGAATCAACCTGGCTGAAAGATTTAAATAGCCGATCCATGCGATCGCTCGGAATGCCAATACCGGTATCTTTGACCGCAAAATGTATTTCGTATGCTGGGTTAATTGCTACGGGTTCGCCAGCAATTAATGGCGGTTCTTTAGCCTTAGCCGCCGGCACTGAAATCTTTTTGGCAGTCACCGAAACCACCACTTCTCCAGCGTCGGTAAATTTAACCGCATTACTGAGCAAGTTGATTAAAATTTGCCTCAAGCGGGTGCTATCGCCGATCGCCGTTGCCGGTACTGTACGATCGATCAAGTAACCCACTTCCAGTTTTTTTTCTGCCGCCTTGGCAGCTACCAAGTCTAGAGATTCCTCAATGCAAGTGCGGATGTCAAACGGATGTTCCTCCAAGTCCAATTTGCCCGACTCAATTTTAGAGAAATCTAGAATATCGTTGATCAGCGTCAGCAAGGCATCGCCGCTGCTACGGATAGTTTCTACAAAATCGCGCTGTTCGCGAGTTAAGGGGGTATCCAGCAGCAAACCGGTCATGCCGATGACTCCATTCATCGGAGTGCGAATTTCGTGGCTCATGGTGGCTAAAAATTCGCTTTTGGCTCTAGTAGCCGCCAGTGCTTGATCGCGAGCTTTTGCCAAATCTACGTCGGTTTGCTGGCGTTCGAGTTCGCTTCCCACCCACTGAGCCATCAGTTTCATCAACTCTCTGTCTACAGCTCGGAACGGTTCTGTCACAGGAGTCGGAGAAAAGAAGCACAGAGTGCCGTAAACTTCACCTGCCACAGTGACGGGAATGCCCATGTAAGCTTCGATTGGGAAGGCTCGATCGTGCGTGTTGAAGGAAAAACCCGAAAATCGCACCGACTCAAAGTAAATCGGTTCTTTTGCCATTGCCGTAGCGACGCAGAAAGTTTTTTCCAGATCATAGATTTGGTCTTTGACTATCGACCCGTCGGGACACTCAACAGCCATTATTTGATAGTTGTCGCCTTGAATGCAGGACAAAATTCCCACCGACAGGCCTAAATGCCGACATCCCATTCCCAGCAGTTCTTGGAGGCGCAAATCAAAGGTAGAGAGGTGGTTGAGCGGGTCTGTACGGGGAGCCGAAGTCACTTGGTACAAAGCTTTGATTGCAGCTTCGCTTTCTCGCAGTTCTTGTTCTGTTTGCTTCCGCACGCTGATGTCGCGGGAAATGCCGATAATTTCTTGGACTTCGCCGGTTTGGGGATCACTGATCGTGCGGCCGGTGGTTTCAAACCAAATGTATTTGCCGTCTTTGCGGCGGATGCGGTAGCTGACGGTGTAAGTAACTGGGAGCGCCAGGACTTTCCAGTGAGCTTTGGCAATGGTTTCTAAATCGTCGGGGTGAAAATAATCCTTGGGGACGCGGCCGATGAGTTCCGAAGGTTCGTATCCCAGCAAAGCCCTGCTGGCGGGCGAGACGTAAACAAACACGCCTGTGGGGTCGTGTCTGGTGATCATGTCGGTTGAGTTTTCGGCCATCAACCGATAGCGGTCTTCGCTTTCATTACGTTCGACTTGAGAATTGCCCAATGCTTCTAGCATTCGGTTGATGGCGTCGGCCAAGCTTGCGAGTTCATCTTCTCCGGCCATAGGAACTCTCAAGCTTGGATCGCCGTTGGCTGCGATGTTGCTGACGCTGGTGCTCAAGGAAGCCAATCTCGCCAAGACTAATTTTTCTAGCAACAGCAGGGTGATGGCGCTAAATATTAAACCTACTGCCAGTATTGATAAGGTAAACAGCTCCAAGGTGGCCTGACCTTGGCCGTAAATGATGCGATCTGTCTCTACTCGCAGCAGCAGCGCTAGGTTGCCGTGGATGTCGCGAATCAGGGCGTATCCTGCGACTAAGGTGTCGCTGAGTGGCTCGACTAAAATTTCTACAGATTTGAGGTTGGAAATTTTGAGTTTGACATTTTCCAACTCCTGCCTCGATCGAGCCATCGCCTTGGCGCTGTGCCCGAAGTAGTTCGCGGCTCCCACTTTAAAATCTAAGCTGGGCAATCTAAAATCCACTGACAGGTGAGTCAGTTCTGAAAGCAAACCTATTTCGCTGCTGTCGAGGTAGCGTCCCAAGATCAGCGTCCCCCGCGACGGGCCTTGGGCGTTGCTGTTGAAGATGGGCTTGGCGGCAATCAGCAGCCTGGCTTCTGGCAGGGTGAGAACGCCTGTTTTGGCGGCGGGACGATCGCCATCGACTGTCGATGAGTCTAGTAGCGCCTCGGTCAAGTGCTGTTTTAAGCTTTCGGGAATCGGGATTTCGGTTTGGGATTTAAGGTCGAAACCTTTGCTGAAGATCGTCTTACCGTTAGAGTCCAGCAGTACCAAGAAGTTTAGTCTCAAGTAAATAAATGTCGAATCGACGAAATTTGACTTGACAAAATTTTCGTTCCGTGTTTCGACGAAAGAGTAAGTATCGTCCCACTCGGCGTAATCTTGGGCGCTGGTGTCTAAATTCGACAAGTCATCATCTAATGCGTCCAAAGCCCGTGCGACATCCTGGCGGACGTACTGTGCCTCCAGGTTGTGAAAATCATGCAGCAAAATAGTTGATGCAGTGGCATAGAGAACCACAATCAGGCTGATCAGCGCTGCACCGATGATTAATAGTGTTTTTTTTCGGAGTTGCATGGCGTCGCCCTCCTCACGGTGCTACTAGGCAACTAGCCAGGAGAGGTTTGAGACGTAGGTTGTTTAGCATTGGCGATCGCAGGGCCTGCGTGTTTGGACTGTTCTCGGGTGACTTGGTAAAGCCCTTGGTATTTCCAAGGTATCCGGTATGTTGCCCCCCACAGTCAGTGTAGTATTTTCACAGCTTTAGTTCCCTATTATGCACAACCTATTACCTACAAGTTATAACCTGACGATCGGCCTCTTCAAAATAAACCGCCGATCGAACTCAAAACAGTTCGCGTTTGATACAGACGCAGCCAGGGCGGCGGGGGGTTGGTATAACAGGCGTGCTGGGTTGAGAACCCTCACTATTATTGTATCTAAAAAATATTGAGGAGAGAGCGGACTGGTAGGTCGAGTTTTCCCTGCCAAAAGGATCTCATTTCAATAGCTGTTTTGATTTTTGTCGTTTTATAGCAATCCTTGCAGGAGTAGTGCAATAAGCTTAAAAGCCTATCCAGCCTAGAAGCTTGAACGGCGTTCAACAATTGTGATAGCAGAGGCAAGGAATATCCGGCGACTTTTCATTTACATCCGAAAATAAAATATACAACAATCAAAAAAATCAGTTTTTTACTTTTCTATTTTGAATTAATCAAAACTGCTAATTAAGATTTATAAATTCACAGTTTCCACAATCCTCAACAAACTGGTAGGAACGGGTTTACCACTAACATTATTCAACAGTACTAACAAATTAATAAAAACCCATCCCCACTCCCCGATCAAATTCTTTACTAACATTAGTGCCTGATATCAGTAGAAACTCATATCAGGCACTATCGGCAATCCGATCGCAACTAAAGTCTTTTTTATCGGATGACGGCTAAAGCACCGGCGCCAGCAGCAGCAGCGGCCGAGGAAAGAGCCGTGAAAAACAGCCACCAAGAGGCAACTTCTGCTGCTTTGCGGGTTTCTTCGGCTTGTTTTTCGGCTTGCAGTTTGATGCTTTCGAGGCGAAGCTGCGCCTCTTGCTGCAAGCGTTCTGCTCTTTGCAATACTGTGTTGCGGCTTCTTTCAATTTGGTCGATCAAGCGGTTGGCATCTGCTTCGGAAATGTCCTCGCGAGAACTCATTAATGCTACTAAAGTATCGCGGTTGAAATGACCAAGCCGATCGCGCAAAGCGTCAAATCCGGCTTGCGGATCGTCAAATAACTTCCGCACGTCCCGCGTAATTCCTTCGTAGTTGAGTTCAGGGCGATCGAGCGAATTGAGGTAATCCCGAATTTTTCCGAGAATCCCGTCAATTACCGACTGAATACCCTCCTGTATTTTCTGAATTTGCATTGCGAACTCATCGCGCACCGACAAAATTCCATCGACAATGCGATTGGCTTCTGCTTCAGAAATATCCGGTCGCTGAGACAGCAGAGAAACAACTGTAGCTCGATCGATGTGCGACAAGCGCTCGCCCAAACTGTAAGCGCCGACTTTCGGGTCATGCAGCAGCAGTTGCAAGTCGCGCTTGATGGCTTCTGGATTTAATTCATCCTTGCCAGTATTACGCAAATAATCTTCTAAAACACTCTGAAAATCGTGCACTTGGCTTTGCACCCGTTTTGCCAAACGGCGCGGCGCTTTCACAATCGATCCAAGAGTTTCCTGCACTTGGTCGATAATTTGATTGACTTGTTCCTCGCTCAAATCTTGTCTCTGAGAAAGCAGTTTTACCAAAGTATCGCGATCGACTTGAGACAGGCGGCCACGCAGTGCTAAAGCTCCTTCTTTGGGATTTTCCAGCAGTTTTGTCAAATCCCGCTTAATCCCTTCAGGATTGAGTTCTGATTTGCCAGTATTGCGAAGGTAATCTGCAAGGGCGGTGGTGGTTTGGTCGTACTGATCCTTAGCTTTTTCGGCCAACTTTTGCGGCGCATGCAGCACGCCGTGCCAAGTTTCTTCGGTGCTGTCGAGAAGCTGATTTACTTGGTCTTCGCTGAGGTCTTTCCGCTGAGATAGCAATTTTACCAACGTTTGGCGATCGAACCTAGAAGCTCTAGCTCTCAGGGCCCACATTCCCGCTTCTGGGTTATCAAGCAGCGTTTTCAAATCGCGCTTGATGCCTTCGGGATTGAGTTCTTCTTTGCCCGTAGACTTCAAGTATTCTTGTACTCTTTGCCACTGGTTGTCTAGTCGGACTTGCGCTGCTTCTTGCAGACCTTTAGCATCTGCTAAAACTACATCTCGCGTCCTTTCCAACTCTTGAACAATCTGTTCTACTTCCTGGAATCCGAAGTTTTCGCGGCCTCGGAGAATTTGCACGAAACTGTCGCGGGTGTAAGGAGAAAGCCGAGCGCGCAACTGTTCGTAACTAGCATCGGAATCCTCTAAGATTTTTTTGAAATCGCTCCCGATACCTGCTGCTGTCAGTTCTTCTTTCGGCGTCAGCTTCAAATAAGTTTCTACCCGCCACTGCAAATCGCGAGATTTTTCTTGTTCCTCGGCAAAGATCACAGTTTGTAAAACGCGCTGTCTAATTGCTTCTAATTCCTGGGAAATTTGTTTAATTTTGTCTTGGGTAAAAACACCTCTACTCGCCAGGATTTCGGCAAAATTAGACTGTTTTAGTTTTTCTAATTCGCGGCGCACAGTTCCCGGATCGGCTGTAGGATCGTAGAGAACGTCCCGAAATTCGCGCTCGATGGCTTGGGGGTTCATCTGCCACGAATAAGTGTTGAGTAGGTAGTTTTCTACGTCGGCACGAATTGGGCTGTAAGTTACGGGTTCGCCTTTGACTTGAGCGGTAATTTTATCAGTTTGCTGGGTAACTTTGTCTTTAGCTTCTTTGAGCTGACCGACTACTTTTTCAAGATCCAAGTCAGAAATATCTGTGCGACCCAATACTATTCCCATTAAAGCATTGACTGCCATTGTCGTTGCTTGAGACATCATGGTCGGGCTTTGTCCAGAGTTTTGACCGCTCAGATTGCTGAGAGCTTTTTCTACCCTACTTGCCAATTTATCTGAGACCAAATCGCCGGATTTGGCCGATTTGAGATAGTCTACTAATTGGGCGATGCCGTCTGATTGCTGCCCTTGTTTTCCTACTTGTTTCCAAGCATCTTGAAGTTGGTCTACAATCCGGTTTACGTCGCGTTTTGATAAGTCCGATCGCGAACTTACTAAATCTACGAGAGTTTGGCGATCGAGATTCGGCAAATTTTCGGCTGCAATGGTTTTTAGTTGCGGATCATTAAGCAATTTTTCAAACTCGCTACGCATCCCTTTGATGTCTAATTCTGGCGGTTTGAGGCTTTGGATGTAGTCTTCGACGTTTTCGCGCAAGCTTGTGGGGTCGATCGCGCTACCCAGTTCATGGCCCACTGCTGCTGCTGCTGCTTTCGCGGTGGCGACTACTTGGTTGCTGGCTGCTTTGGCGCCGATAGCCGAGGCTGCGGTGCCGACAATGGCTTGAAAGCCTGATGTGGCGGTGTTGACGACGGAACCGATCAAAGAACCGACGGTGGTGGAACTCACCCAAACAAGCATTGAGAAATAGGTTGCCCACACGACTAAACCGACGATCGCACCTAAACCAGGACTGCTAATCAAGCTGAGCTTAACTGCTAGCAAGCAAGCAAAGAATAAAGCGACGGTGACGGTAATCAGCGTCCAAGTGCCTACTTTTCTGCCGATGTGGCGGACTGGGGAGCTGCCGCTATCCGAGTGGTGGCCGTCGTCGTGGGATTGTCCCATGTACGAAAGGCCGGCTGCTACTGATAAATTTGTTAGCAATAGTTGGAAAGCGCAGGCGAGCACCACTCCAGCTATCAAGGCGATAAAAAATTGCGGCCCGGAATAGAGGAGTGCTGCGTCTTCTGCTGTGTTTGTAGTAGTCTGCTCTACTGGCACTTGGGCCAGCCAGAACCCGATGTTATACAGTTGTGGATTTATTGGCAAATTTTGATACATAGTATATTCCTCGTTAAGGAGTGGGTGCGCGCGCTCATTGGCGCAAGTTAACTAATGTATAGTTTTAGACTCATGCCCCCAATGGCAAGCATCGCCTTATTGACGAGCTAAAGCATCCCCCTACAGTTGGAAGTGTAGAAATATGTCTGTGGCCGGCTGTCACTTTAGGAATATTTGTGCTATGTAAATTGGCAATTGTGAAGTTGTTAGTTCTCAGGTATGAGTAAGGTGCGCTGCGGCGCATCCGAGATAGATGGTAGTAATGGTAAGTCGGATTAAAATAATGGCAGAGGAAAATCTTTGGTCGATCGATATTAAGAGTGGGTACAGAAGCCCAGACAAATTGTTCACAATTCATCAACCAATGCCATAGCAAATTAGCTTTGAAGGGATTCGATAGTGCAGCGAGAAAGTCATGCAATTATTATTGGCGGCAGTTTAGCAGGACTGTTGGCATCTAGAGTATTAGCAAAACACTTCGACCGAGTAAGTATTATTGAACGAGATTTTTTTCCAGAAAAACCCGCACCTCGCCCCGGGATTCCTCAATCCCGTCACCTTCACATCCTTTTAAATCGGGGGAAAATCATCCTAGAAGAGTTGTTTCCCGGCTTGGAAAGCGAACTGGTAGCTGCTGGTGCTCCTAGGTTAAATCCGAAGTCGATCGGGTGGTTTAGTCCGGCGGGTTGGGCCCCGCTATTTAGCCCGGATCTAAATGATTTAATTATGTTCAGTCGGGATTTACTGGATTGGCAAATTCGCCGCCGATTGGCTGAAAATACGAACGTGCATTTCCTCGAAGGAGGCACCGTAACGGGGTTGCTGGCGAATGCCTCACGCACGGAAGTTGCTGGCGTGTCGGTGCGTTTTCGCGATCGCCACAACCCTGGTAACATCCATGCAGAGAATTTGTATGCAGATTTAGTAGTCGATGCTAGTGGCAAAGTTTCCAAAACACCTCAATGGTTGAAAAGTTTGGGCTATGAACCTCCGCAAGAAACCGCTATCAATGCTTTTGTCGGCTATGCCAGCCGCATCTATAAATGCAGCGGTAAATTGTCAGACACTGCGCCAGTATTTGTGTCAACCGCACCGCCATTTCGCACCCGTGGCGGTGGAATTTTCCCGATCGAAGGCAATCGCTGGCTGGTGATTCTCATCGGGGGCGATCGCGATTATCCCCCCGCAGACGAAGCAGGCTTTCTAGAATTTGTCCGCACTCTGCCAACCCCGACAATTTATGATGCAATTAAAGACGCAGAAGCAATAACACCTGTTTATAGTTATCGAGGTACAGAAAATCGTTTGCGCCACTACGAGCGCCTCTCTTGTTACCCTGAAAACTTACTAATTATCGGTCATGCAGTTTGCGCTTTCAACCCGATATACGGACAGGGAATGACGGTTGCTGCGCTGGATGCTCAGATGCTAGATGAATGCCTGCTGCATCAGCGGCAGTGCTATCTTGAAGGCAATTTAAAAGGTTTCTCTCGACAATTTCAACAAAAACTAGCAAAATTACATACAATTCCTTGGACATTTGCCATCAGCCAGGACTCCCGCTATCGAGGAAGTACAGGTGCTAAACCAAATTTGGGCACGCGGCTGATTATTGAGTACATGGAGTTGGTGCTAAAAGCGCTTGTAGATGATGCTAAAGTTTGCCAAGCATTTTTGGAAGTTGTGCACATGATTGAGTCGCCGGCTGTACTTTTTCATCCCAGTATTGCGCTTAAGGCGATCGGGCAATTAGTCACTGGAAGGCAGAAGCAAAATTAATATAAAGAGTTTATAAGCTGTTGTGGATTTAATTTGTATGTTGAGGGCGGGCTTTCCTGCCCAACCCCTACTATCCACAATAAAAAAAATATTTTACTATGCAATTTAAATGCGGATTAGCTTACAGAATCAGGTTATTTTGGCAAATTATATTTTTACCCCCCCGAGGAAGGAAGATAAACGCAGATGAAGTCCTATTCATCTGCATTTATTTAAGCTGATCTTATGTCCGCTTGAACCTGGATGATAAAACGGATGACTTTTGCGCCTGCCGTTTTCGGATATTTCACGTAATTAAGATGGGTAAAATCCGATTTAGTACCCCAATTGTCGGTTTTTGAAATAAATCATTAGATTTATTTCAAAAAATGTTTGTACTCACGACTTACCCACAGGACTCAAGAAACCAGTTTTTTTACCCATAGCCCTCGCGCTTCACGCTATATTCTCGTAAAAAAAATCGGTTTATGCAGGATAGAATAATGTAGACTTGTGCAATTGTCACTTGCCAGCCAAACAATCTAATTGTTCTTGCATTTGGGTGGTAACTCGATCGAAACAAGCATCAACATAATCGCGATCGCGCGCCGCCTCCGAACCATACCTCTCAAATACAATCGGTTCGCAGACGCGAGTCCGAATTTGCACGGGTAAAGGCAGGTTTGGCAAAGGCCCAATACTCAATCCCCAAGGCAATCCCAAATACACCGGAAATACCACCGGATCGATGCCCAACAACCACGGCATCCCCCATTCATGCAATTGCTTAACTTGTTCGTACAAATCTGCCAAAACTATCAAAGTATCGTGGGCACCGTGCGATATAATTGGTAAAATTGGCACTTCTTCTCGCAATGCTAATTTGATAAATCCCTTGCGTCCCGCAAAGTAGATTCGATCGCGCAAATGGTGGGGGCGAAAAACATCTTGGGCGCCGCCCGGATAGACGAGAACTGCAGCATTTTTGCGTAAAGCTGCGATCGCCATTTTTGGATGTGCCTTGAGGGCACCACACTCAACCCCCATGCTAGCAATCTCTGGGGAAACCTTCCATACCGTGGGGTGCATCAATCCGTATGCCAAGCGTTCCGTGCCGTACCTGCGGAACCATTCGTATAGGAACATAAACATATCTGGAGCGGCGAGTCCCCCGTTGTGAGAACCAACCACGAGCATTTTTCCGCTGGCCGGTACGTGGTGCCAGCCGTCGCTTTGTACGCGAAAATAGTAGCGGTACAGCCATTCCCAAACTGGCAACCAGAGCTCAATGAATTCGGGATTGCGATCGTCTAAAGATAGACCGTCAAAGGGATAGTTAGAGGATTTGCCGTCTTTTTTGTTAGTAGTTATTGTCACTGCAAAAATATTTAACGCTTTGGTCATTATATAGCAGAAGGAAGAAAGCTTTAACTCTCGAAGAGAGAAGGCTTTAGTTATTTGGGCAAGAAAGAAGAAGGGAGGAGATTAGTTGGGCTTTTACTCTCATTGTGCGTGCGCTAATCGCCATCGCCATGCGAGAAAAAGATTTTTCCTATCATTAATATGCTCCCATTCCGAAGGAATCTACCGCATTAGTTTTAGCAAGTGAAAACTTCATAAACATCGAGTGCGGTTGCTATAGCAATATAATTAAATCAGAATGGACGCAAATATTTGGTTTCTAATTTGAGCGGGGTGCTTTTGTTCAGAGGTTTTGTGCTGGTTGTCTCCACAGGAACAAAACCGTTTGCCCTCAGCTACAGCAACTGTCGCTGAGGGCGGGGCGGCTTTAGCCACAAAAACACAACTGTGCCCCAAGCCGATAAGTTTCCGTTTTGGAAGATTTTATCAAATTGACGCCCGCCATCGGGTCAATGCTAGCGATTTGCGCTGTTTGCCACAATTTTAATAGTCCTGGACGCACGTACTACGATTTTCTGTCCGAAGATAAAGTAGTGAAGCAATCTCAAACCCTTGATTTAACGCCCTTGAGTGCCTAAGCCCTGTTTAAGTAAGGTACGATCGACAGTTGAGTTATGTGAGCGCGATCGAAGAACTGTATGCGACTTGTGCCAGCCCACTAGGACGATGGGGTCGATCGCGCCAATCGCCTGTCAGTGAGAATCTGGGAGGATCTACAGCACAATCTCGCTCTCGAATCTGCCAAGAATTCACCTGAAATGTAGCCCCATATTACTCAACTGCAACAACTGACAGCTAAATGGTTTAACGAACACCTGACAAGATATTGGCGGATAACACATGACTTGGATTCCTAGCAAACTGTCCCGCATTTAAACTGTTAACTGTTGACTGTTGACTTTGCTGCTCTTCCATTCCCCGACTCGGACACTCTCGCCTTCTCCCTCCCCCGCTCTGCCATAATGAGTCATTTATCGGCGTAGCAGCTTTATTTGTCTTCGCTCAACTCACCAAACATTAAATAATATAAATAAAACTTGACTTGCGGTCATAAAAAAGTTATATAAAGATTTTTTGTGGAAGATAAATGGATTTTTTTGCTATATTGACCTGCAATTAAGATAATGATTGTGGTTAAGTGAGGATTTGAACGGATGAAAAACTTGAATTGCTGGAATAAACCCGCTGCATTGCTGGGCGCGATCGCGATCGTAGCCGGAAGTTTGCAGGCGAATGCCATCGGTGTTGCCGCCCCATCAACATCCACTGTCAGTCAAGATGCTGAAAATATTTCCTTTGAAGATAGCGCGACCTTTCAAATAGCCCAGGCTGGCAACCTTTGTCGCCAAGTCACTCCCAAACAAGGTTTGACCGTTCGCCAGAACCCAGACCCCAAATCCCCTAGAGTTGGCGGGGTACCACTTAATACTCAGGTAATGCTGTCCCAAGGCGCTACTTCTGTTAAAGCCTCCGACGGTCGCCTCTGGATTCAAATTACCGCTCCCGTCACAGGGTATGTGGCTAGCGGATATCCCAACAACGAGGCTAATTTAGGTTCGTGCACGACAGCCAGCACCACAATTAGTCAAACTCCTTCCCCAAGGCCGGCAGCGACACCAGCACCGGCACCTGCACCGGCACCAGCAGCGACGCCAGCACCGGCACCGACACCAAGTCCAAGTCCAGCACCGGCACCGGCGCCAGCACCAGCACCAGCACCAGCACCAGCACCAGCACCGGCACCAGCACCGGCACCGGCACCAGCACCAGCACCAGCACCGGCACCAGCACCGGCACCAGCACCAGCACCGGCACCAGCACCGGCACCAGCACCAGCACCGGCACCAGCACCAGCAACGGGCCCCGTAAGTCTGTGCCGGCAAGTAGAACCTCGCGTAGCCCCGAGGGGTCTAGCGATCCGCACCGAGCCTTCCAAGACTTCTGTGGTTAAAGGCGGTGTAGCGGCTAACGGTCAAGTAACGCTTGTGCCGAATTTCCAGTTAGTGAGAGATAAGAATGGAGAAGACCGCAATTGGGTTGAGATTTCAGCCCCTGTGGCGGGATTCATCTCGGCTGGAAATTTGATCATGTGTAAGTAAACTTGTGAGTTGGATCGCTCTTTTTGACTAAAAGAGCGATCGACACCAAAAATAGTTTTAAGATTGTGGCGCAGGCAGGAAACAACGCCGAGCCCCGACTGCTTCTGCAGCTTACGAATGAATAACTTATTTCTATCGGGAAGCAGCGGTAGCGAATCTTTCTGTGCCTCTGTTTTTCGTGAGTGGCGTCAAGTCCTAGCTTGGTTCCTGGCAACGCACGCGGGATGAATGAATTTAAGCAAAAAGCCGATCGATATTTCTACTGACAGCGGTCGCTTGCCCAATCTTGGTGTCCGCGATTTGGTTGACACTTCGATTGTCGGCCAATCCAGACAATTTCCCACTTATTTTGCCTGATTCTGAGTTCGATGCGGTGTCGCATTGCAGCAACAGAATCGTCAGCTAAACCGACGACGGTTTGGACAATTACCGCTGTTTCTCGCGTGGGATATTAAACCGAAATTTGGTCGCTTTTTCTGCCTTCAGATTCTTGGTCACTGCTAAAGAATTTTGCTGCGATATCTTTGGGATTGGAGACGGTAATTTTGCGATCGGCAAGGAATTGTTTAGCGTTAATTGCTTCGTAGTTCGATCGGGCGGCGGGCTGCCCCTTTGCTGCGATGGGAATTTGGATGCAGGCGAAAACAGCTAGGAAAAAGAGCGATCGCTTGGCAATTGATTTGTTCATTAGGCTTGAGATTGTGCCAGAAATTTTTGTCTTCGAGATGCGTAAGCCGCCATATCTACCTCGGTGAATTGAGTTTGCTGCCATGAGGGACGCGACATTAGCCGATCGCACCAAGCTTGAATTTTAGGATAGCTGTCTAGGGAGACACCAACCCAAGATAGCAAGGGCACGACGGTGCCGGCAACGCACTCGGCAAACGTGACACTGTTGCTAGCGAAAAAAGGGCGATCGTCCAGCAAGCCTTCAAAGAATGTCAGCACAGTATTGACTTTTTCCTTAGCCTTTTCGATTTCCTGCGGTTGGGGAGTTCCCCGTCCCATTTTTTCACTGCCTAGGGGGTAAAATTGCGGTAGAAGTTCGTTAACCGTGACCAGTTCTACCATCCTCACAACTGCCAAATCTTTCGGTTCTTTTGGCAGCATTGCCGGTTCGGGATACTTCGTTTCTAGATAGTCAAGAATTGCTAGAGACTCGACGACAGTGAAGTCATCATCGACCAAAACAGGGATGCGGTGAAAAGGATTTATTGCGACAAACTCAGGCTGCAAGTGATCGCCGTCCAAGTGGATTTCTACTAATTCAAAGTCGAGGTTTTTTTCTAAGAGGGCTATCCACACGCGGCGGGAGTTGGGGGAAATGGGAGTGTGGTAAAGTTTCATGGCTGCTTGCGTTGGTTGTTGAGAGTGTCAGGTGTTGAGGATTGAGTTGTCTCGCGCTGCTGACAATATTTAGACTGTAGTCAATTTTACCCGCTCCGGAATTGTCAGGGCAAATACTGGTTAAATATAACAAAAATATGTGCGATCGCATTTAGCTAATTTAGCTACATCATATTGAGTTAATTTCCACCTGCTGATTTACTTCTATTACGACTTGAGCCTCAACAAATGGAGTGTAAATTGGAATATTCGATGCTAATGCTTCAAAGCTAATAACGAGAGAATAGGGTGCTTCTGCATCTGGATCGTTATTCCAACCTTCATGTCCAACTACTGCAATGCAGAATGCTTCTCTGAGTTGAAATGATTTGACAACCGTCCAATCCTTTTGAACAGTTCCCGCGCTTCTAGAAACACCCTCAATTTTTCCATAGTTTTTGGCTCTTTTGCCAATAGTCCACTGAAAAACTTCCTCTCCCTTTTCAGCATCCTCTGAAGCATCATACTCTTTCAAAATCCTAGCCAGAAATTTTTCTGGATCTTCTCGCTTTTTACTACAATCCCAATCCAGCCAAGTTGAAAGATATTTTCTGCGATTTCTACGAGTTCGACGTGGTTGTGCTTTGTAAGATAGAGTAACTTCTACCAGAATCTCATGTTCTTCTCCCTGAGTACGCAATTTGTCTGGCAATTTAACTTGGTAAACATGAGCCTGTCTGGCTTTGATACGATTATTTCCTCTGGTAATCAAAGTGATGCGATTGGGAGAATTACCTAAAGCGCGATCGATATTTGGAATGCCATAACCAATTTGACGAACAGTATCAAGTTTTTCTTCTGCCCACTCTGGCCATCTGGCTGATTGTACTATCAGCGCACGATGTAAAAGGCAACTTTCATCCGGCAACTCAGCACCAAGACACGCTGCAATATGGCTGACTTTTGGCGTAGCATATGACGTTCCCACCGTGTCAGCAGCAACTGCTGGCCCACCATCATTGGTAACAAGTTAGAAAGGAGTAGATTTTGTCAATACCTCTTTCTGCAGAAATATTATGGAACAATAATGAT
>NZ_JAUBQB010000098.1:0-20087 GCF_036701035.1 Microcoleus sp. Pol7_B2
TGAGGCTCTAGAGGCCCATTCTTGTCACTTGGCTCGGCCTGAGCTTATTCCCCTCTTTCAGACCTGAATCCTTACGTCAGAACGAAGAAGCAAGAGGAAAGAACAAGACTTACGCTGCATTCCTTCTATTTTGACACTATCTGTAGTAGTAAGGTGCGCCGAGGCCCACTCTACTAATTAACTACAGGAGTTACGCAATTGGCACATGGCGAGGGCGTGATCACCGCCTCACCAATCACTTTAAGCAGTCTGGGGCACTGACAAGTGGACAGTCGCGACTAACAACCAAACTCAATCCAGCACGAATAACGTACACTCATATGTGTGCTATTCCTTGGAAAATTGAGCAATTTCCTAGGGAAATCAAGCAACTAAGGGGAGAGAATATTGCCAGTGCCGTCAAGCTAGAATTCCCAGAAATCATATTGCTTGCCATGAACTTGCGTGGGGTAGGCGCTCAAAATTTTAGCCGATAAAACTCGTCAAACAATATATCAAATTAAACACGGCTGCTATCAAATTATTTAATTGAGCAACTAAAACTTGCCGAAGTTCCGATATTTATTGTCTAATTTTTTGCTGCTGGCACACAAAGGTGTGACAGTTGCGTAAATCCTGCCCAATTTCTCTGTAATGCCTGAAGTCCCTAAATACCCAACGGGTTAGGCGAAGCCATCAACCGCATGGCTAAAAAAACACAAAATTAGCAACACTCAGAAGTTAGAAATAAAATGTAATAAGATAATATTGAAGATGGATTGAGATAGATTTTCATGATTGACTGGGAAAGGCAGCTTAGCCAAAATTTAAGGCTAGCAACCATTATTAACAGAAACAAGTTTAGATATATAAACCTGAACATCGGGTAGCGACTGCAATATCCAAAAAATATATAGGTAAAATTGATGGCGACAGACATCCGACACCAGCCGGAAAACGGCTACCATTCAGAACCAACTCAGCCTTCCCCAACAGAAAATTTTAGTAGGCGATCGCCCATGCGCCTCCAGAGAAGCCTGAGTTTTATAGAAACCTGGGGCTTTGGCCTGAGCGGTCATATCGCATGGGTAACGATTGCGCCACCAATGTACGCCGCTCTGGGCCCAAATGCAATTTTCGTCTGGCTGCCCGCCGTGCTGTTGGGGGTAATGCTGAACCTGCAAGTGAAACGCTTAGGGGAACATTGGCCAGAAATGTCCGGGGGAACACCCAACTATATCACCAGGCTACTGAGGAACTATCCCTCTCTGGGTCGCTATGCGGCATTCGCTTACTTCCTGAGTTGGGTAGTATATCCATCAGTGAATGCGATCGTCATCACAGACCTCATCCAAGCTAACCTGGAACCCTTGGGCATTCAGTGTCCCAGAACAATTCTCATAGTTGGATTCACACTGATCGCTTATATTGTGGCATTTAGCGGCACTCGCGCTCTAGGAATACTGCACGCATTTTTCGTGTTCCCAGCAATTGGATTTCTACTGGTGTTTGGCATTCAAGGGATGGGATGGTTAGCTTTATCTCCAGAGAGTCCCGGACTTTTCCCCAGCAGTTGGCCAACCTTAACCTTTGTGGACTGGGCTAAGTGGTCGTGCTTCGCGATCTACGCGACTTGCGCCTGCGAAACAGCTTCTTCCTTTGTCGCCGACAGCCGTCGTCCCAGTGAAACTTTGCGGTTTCTGAACTTAGCTGCGGCGCTAATTGTGCCCATATTTCTAGCCAACTCTTGGGTACTAATGCGCTTAGCCACCGCTGAAGGACTGGGGGAAGACTCGTTTAAGAATTTATCAGCAGCCGCGGTCCCATTTTGGGGCCCGTCAGCTTCCTTAATCGTGACACTGTTGCTGGCTTCAAGCTGTTTTCTAGCTTGCGCCACGGCGGTTTCTAACTCTCCCCGAATTTTGTACCAACTCGCTCTAGATGGATATGTTGCACCCGTTTTTGCGATCGTTTCCCGCCGAGGTGTTCTGCAACCGGGCTTGATATTTTGCGTTTTAATTAATTTGATCGGTTTATTTTGGATAGATATAACTCGGCTATTGGTGATTGGTTGTGTTGCCTTCATCGTAATGTTGATGTCACTCTATCTCGGACTCTGGCTGCGGCGAGGATCTCCAGAAGTGCGATGGCCTTGGTGGGCATTAGGCTTCTTGATTTTGGATGGTGTGGTGTTGCTGGTTGGAGGCTTAGCTTGGAGTCGGGAAGATGTGCTGATTGGGTTGCTGTTTCCTGTGGTTATTTTCGTAGTGGATGCGGCTATCCGTCGCATTCCCTTTGCACCGTTTCATCCAGAATGGTGGATTCAGTGTTATCGGCAAGATCGCAAGAGCTTGATACCAGATTTTGTGGCGTTTCAGGTTGTAGTCGCGATTTTACTGATTTGTAGCGCCGTTACGGTCGGCTGGTTGTTTGGTATCCCCTTAGAGCCTAACTCAAGTCTTGCCTCTAATCTTTTGGTAGTGCTAGTCTTGAGTATCACCTTTGTCGGGGTAGCCGTTGCCTGTTGGACGAGCATATCCCAGGTTGTCTTAATGGACGAGGCACGAGAGGGAGCAGAACAGCTTTTTACCATTGCCCTAGATGCTATTGTAGTGCTGGATGAAAAAGGTGTAATTCGTCAGACTAATCCCGCTGCTGAAAGCGTCTTCGGAATAGATATTACAAGGCTAATTGGGTCTTACCTGAACAAATTACTACCTGGATTAGCGGCTCAGCCAGAGCAGTGGCTCAGTCGCAGCGAACAAACCCTCAACTTACCCGATGGAAACTCGCGCATCCTCGAAGTTGCCATCTCAAACCGATTCTCTAAACAAGCTTCTCTTTCCAATCAGGATCTCCAAGAATATGTGGCGATCGTGCGCGATATCACCGATCGCAAGCAAGCCCAAGAATCCCTACAAAAAGCTAATGAGGAACTAGAAATCAAAGTCGAGGAGCGTACATCTGAACTCACCCATACTGTGCAGCAATTGCAGAATGAGATTGAAGAGCGCCAGCGGATAGAAGCAAATCTCAGAGCTATGCAAAATCAAATTGTCGTGCAAGAAAAACTAGCTTCTCTGGGCAGTTTAACCGCAGGGATTGCCCACGAAATCAGAAACCCCTTAAACTTTGTCAACAATTTCTCAGAACTTTCGGCTGAATTAACAGAAGAACTGTTTGAAAAAATTGAACATCAAGCAGAACGTTTAGATCCCGACACCAGTGAGGATATTGCCGAGCTATTAACCGATCTCAAAGCGAATCTTACAAAAATCAACCAACACGGTCAAAGAGCAGACAAAATCGTTGGCAATATGCTGTTGCATTCAAGAGGACAAAGCGGCCAGTGGGAAGCCACAGATATAAATAGTTTATTGGCTGAATATATCAATCTAGCCTATCACGGGATGCGAGCGAAGGAAGCTGCTTTTAACATTACCATAGAAACCGACTATGACAATGACATAGGCGAAGTAGAGGTCGTGCCACAAGACATCGGTAGGGTTTTTCTTAACATTATTAGCAATGCTTGCTATGCAGCCTATAAAAAGCAGCAAGAAATCGGACAAGAATTTTCACCGCTGCTTGACGTGAGAACTCGAAATCTGGGTGAGGCGATTGAAATCCGCATTCGCGATAATGGCTCAGGTATAAAACCCGAGGTACTCGATAAAATTTTCAATCCCTTTTTTACTACAAAACCACCAGCAGAAGGTACTGGTCTAGGTCTGTCTATCAGTCAGGATGTTATTGTCCAGCAACATCGCGGAGAACTAAAAGTCGAAACAGAAGTAGGAAAATACACAGAGTTTATAATCACATTGCCCAAAAAAAGTAGCAGAAATTAAGGAGTTAAAAAAATGAAAGTAATGGTTGTAGACGACGAGGAAGATATTCAGTCACTGTTCAAGCAGAAACTTAGGAAAGAAATCAAAGCCGGGCAAATTCAATATGGCTAAAAAACGCGAAATTAGCTTAATTCAGAAGTCAGAAATAAAATGTAATTAGGTAAAATTGATGGCGACAGACATCCCACACCAGCCAGCAAACGGCTACCATTCAGAACCAACTCAGCCTTCCCCAATAGAAAATCTTAATAGGCGATCGCCCATGCGCCTTCAGCCCACCCTAACGACCCTCGAAACTTGGGGGTTTGGCCTTACGGGTCCTCTGCTATGGATTAGCGGTGCACCGGCCATACACGCCGCTCTTGGGCCTCAAGCTATCTTCGTCTGGTTGCCAGCAACAATTGTGGGGATGCTGCTGAACTTTCAGATGCAAAGCTTGGGCAGGAAGTGGCCAGAGATGGCAGGGGGAACGCCCAACTATACGGCGCGGCTGCTGAACAATTATCCCTGGTTGGGTAGGTATGGGGCGATCGGATACTTTTTTAGTTGGTTATCGGTGCCAACTATCAACGCCCTGATCCTCACAGCCCTGATCCAAGCCAACCTGAAACCATTAGGGATTTCATGTCCTGAGATACTCCTCAAAATTGGCTTTACGGTACTCGCCTTTATTGTGGCGTTTAGTGGCACCCGCGCCTTGAGTATCCTGCATTTATGTTTCGTTCTACCCGCTGTGGGATTCCTCTTAGTTTTTTGCACTCAAGGCATCGGCTGGTTATTACTATCCCCAGCTAGCCCCGGCTTTTTTCCCGACAGTTGGCCTAGCTTTTCCTTTGTTGAATGGGCAAAATGGTCCTTTTTCGCCGTCTACGCTACTTACGGCTGTGAAACTGCTGCCTCATTTGTCGCTGATAGCCAACGACCGGGGGAGACTTTGCGGTTTCTGAGCTTTGTGGCTTGGCTGATTCCTATTCCCTATCTAGCCGGTTCCTGGGTACTGATGCGCTTGGCAACAGAACCGGGATTAAAAGACGACACCTTCTTAAACCTATTATCCGCAGCTAAACTCTTCTGGGGGCCGTGGGCCTCATTTATGGTGACGCTTTTGATCGTCGCGGGCTGCCTCCTAAGTTCCGCCACAGCGGTTTCCAACACTCCCCGCGTTTTGTACCAACTTGCCTTGGACGGGCACATATCGCCAGTATTCGGTGTTGTCTCTCCACGGGGCGTGCTCGGCCCAGCCCTGTTGCTGACGTTCTTGCTCAGTCTCATCTGTCTAGCTTGGGGAGATATAGGGCGTTTAGTAATGGTGGGCACAAGTGGTGGGCTGAGCGCCTTTACAATAGTCCATTTGGGGCTATGGGTGCGTCGGGATAGGCCAGAAGTGCTATGGCCTTGGTGGTCTGGAGGCTTTTTCCTGGTGGAAACAGTTGTCCTGATTGTTGGAGGCTTGGCTTGGAACTGGCAAGACCTGCTGATCGGACTGCTCTTGCCGATCGCTATTTTGGCAGTGGATGCTGCGATACGTCGCATTGCATTTCCCCCCTTCCATCCTGCGTGGTGGATTAAGCTTTATCGGGGGCAGTCCTACAGGATAACCAAGGATTTTGTAGCGCTTCAGGTAGGCATCCTAATCTTTTTGATCTGTAGCACTGCCGCGATCGCCTGGCTGATTAGAGCCACGTTAGACGGACTTCCAGGCGATGCTGCCGATAATCTCTTGATTGTTCTGGTGATGACCGTAGGCTTTGTCGGCGTGGCCGTTGCCTGCTGGACGAGCTTACCCCAAGTCGTCTCCATGAATGAAGCACGAGAGGGAGCAGAACAACTCTTTACCATTGCCCTAGATGCTATTGTAGTGCTGGATGAAACCGGAGTGATTCGTCAGACTAATCCCGCTGCTGAAAGCGTTTTCGGAATCGACACCACTGGACTCCTAGGGCATCAACTGAACAAACTACTGCCCGGATTAGCTTTTGATCCCGATCGGTGGCCCAGCCGCAGCGAACAAACTCTTAACCAACCCAATCGCGACTCGCGTATCCTCGAAGTTGCCATCTCCGACCGATTTTCTCAAAATGCTTCGCTTTCCAATCAAGGTATGCAAGAATATGTGGTGATTCTGCGCGATATCACCGAGCGCAAGCAAGCCCAAGAATCTCTACAAAAAGCGAATGAGGAACTAGAAATCAAAGTCGAAGAGCGTACTTCTGAACTCACTCATACTGTAGAGCAATTGCAAAATGAGATTGAAGAGCGCCAGCGCATCGAAGAAAATCTCAGAGCTATGCAAAATCAAATTGTCGTGCAAGAAAAATTAGCTTCTCTGGGCAGTTTAACCGCAGGGATTGCCCACGAAATCAGAAACCCCTTAAACTTTGTCAACAATTTCTCAGAACTTTCGGCTGAATTAACAGAAGAACTGTTTGAAAAAATTGAACATCAAGCAGAACGTTTAGATCCCGACACCAGTGAGGATATTGCCGAGCTATTAACCGATCTCAAAGCGAATCTTACAAAAATCAACCAACACGGTCAAAGAGCAGACAAAATCGTTGGCAATATGCTGTTGCATTCAAGAGGACAAAGCGGCCAGTGGGAAGCCACAGATATAAATAGTTTATTGGCTGAATATATCAATCTAGCCTATCACGGGATGCGAGCGAAGGAAGCTGCTTTTAACATTACCATAGAAACCGACTATGACAATGACATAGGCGAAGTAGAGGTCGTGCCACAAGACATCGGTAGGGTTTTTCTTAACATTATTAGCAATGCTTGCTATGCAGCCTATAAAAAGCAGCAAGAAATCGGACAAGAATTTTCACCGCTGCTTGACGTGAGAACTCGAAATCTGGGTGAGGCGATTGAAATCCGCATTCGCGATAATGGCTCAGGTATAAAACCCGAGGTACTCGATAAAATTTTCAATCCCTTTTTTACTACAAAACCACCAGCAGAAGGTACTGGTCTAGGTCTGTCTATCAGTCAGGATGTTATTGTCCAGCAACATCGCGGAGAACTAAAAGTCGAAACAGAAGTAGGAAAATACACAGAGTTTATAATCACATTGCCCAAAAAAAGTAGCAGAAATTAAGGAGTTAAAAAAATGAAAGTAATGGTTGTAGACGACGAGGAAGATATTCAGTCACTGTTCAAGCAGAAATTTAGGAAAGAAATCAAAGCAGGGCAAATTCAATTTCATTTTTGCCTATCAGCAGAGGCAGCTTTGAACTACTTAGAAAACCAGGACAAAGCATCTATTGTCTTGATTTTATCCGATATTAATATGCCCGGAATGAATGGGCTAGAACTGCTGAGGATTCTCAAAGAAAAGTTTCCTGACCTAAAAGTTTTTATGATTACCGCTTATGGAGATGAGAGAAATTACCAAACCGCCATAGCTTATGGAGCGGATGACTATATTACTAAGCCTGTTAATTTTGATACTCTCAAAAACAAAATAATCAATTTGGAGTAAACTCACAAGGAAACCTATTGGGTAATTGGTAATTGCTAATTGCTAATTAAAACAAGTTCCTCACTTGAGTGAAAATTTATAGATTGCATTTTCCTTCTGCCCTTCTAGATCAGTAGAATTTTATATTTTTTTAATTCATGAAAATTAATATGTCAGCAAAAATAATGTTTGTGGATGATGAACCCGATTTAGAATCTCTAATGTCCCAGAGATTTAGGAAAAAAATCCGCGCCGAAAAATGGCAGCTTTTTTTTGCCCACAATGGCGTACAAGCGCTGGAAAAATTGAAAGAATACCCGGATGTAGATATAGTAGTGACCGACCTTAATATGCCTGAAATGGATGGCCTGACTTTACTCTCTAAACTTAATCAGATAAACCTCCCTTTCAAAACAATAGTTATATCAGCCTATGGCGACCTGAAAAATATAAGAAATGCGATGAACTTCGGTGCTTTTGACTTTCTAACCAAGCCGATAGATTTTCAGGATTTAGAAATTACCCTCAACAAAACGCTGCGCGAGGTGCAACAGTTAAAAGAAAATCTGCGCTTGCGGGAGTCAGAAGCTCGCGCTAGAGAAGAAGCTCAGCATTTACAGAACTGTATGCAAGACCTAAAAAAGACCCAAGCTCAACTGATTCAGACTGCAAAAATGTCTTCTTTGGGTCAAGTGGTTGCGGGGATTGCCCATGAAATCAATAACCCCGTCAACTTTATCTACGGCAATATCAGCCACGTCAGTGATTATATCCAAGACCTACTCCACCTGCTGCATCTCTATCAGCAGCAGCACACTCCTCCCAGTTCGGAGATTCAAACTGAAATCGAAGCCATAGATTTGGAATTTCTGATAGCAGATTTACCCGCAATTCTGGCTTCGATGAAAGGGGGTGTTGACCGCATTCAGAAGATTGTTTTGTCTTTGCGTAACTTCTCAAGGTTGGATGAAGCTCACATAAAGCCTGTTGACATTCACCAGGGCATAAAAAGCAGCCTGATGATTTTGCACAATCGACTTCACACAAGGGCAGCGCGTCCAGAGATTCAAGTAATCGAGGACTACAGCGCTCTGCCTTTAGTCGAATGCTATGCTGCAGAAGTAAACCAGGTGTTTATCAACATCCTTTCTAATGCGATTGATGCTTTGAAGGAGTACAACAAACAACGGTCACTAGAGGACATCCGCGCTTGCCCGCTGGCCATTACTATTCGCACTTTTCTGCTAGAGGAAAAATCCCGTATCGTCATTCAAATTCTGGACAATGGGCCGGGAATGACCGCCCAAGTGAAAGACCGTATTTTTGAACCATTTTTTACTACTAAGCCTGTAGGTGAGGGTACTGGTTTGGGTCTCTATATCAGCTACCAAATTGTACAGGAGAAGCATGGGGGCGCATTGAAGTGTTTTTCAGAGGTGGGGCAGGGAACAGAGTTCTGGATTGAAATTCCAATCAGACAAACGAGGACGACACTCAACCTTAGCTAATCCATCGACTTTTACCAAACTCAGAGCCTATTCTAGCCATCCGGTTTGCCATTGCAGAAACCAGCCTTTTCATTACTCCTGAAATAATCTATAATAGGACGTAAAGTAGATAAAAATTACTCGTTGGATAAGTTAATGAACCCCAGGAGTTCAAAAAATGTCGCCTACAACCGAAATGGCTCTCAAGATGCCAGCTAAAATATTATTTGTGGATGACGAGCCAGATTTAGAAACTTTAATTTGCCAGAAATTTAGACAAAAGATCCGCACAGGAGAATACCAAGTTTTTTTTGCACACAATGGTGTAGAAGCGCTTTCAACGTTGCGAGAGCAGCCGGATATAGATATTGTACTGACAGACATTAATATGCCAGTCATGGATGGCATGGCTTTGCTCGCGAAACTTAACGAGCTAGTTACTCTGGTCAAAACAGTAGTTATATCTGCCTATGGCGACTTGGGAAATATCAGAAAGGCAATGAACGGCGGGGCCTTTGACTTTTTGATTAAGCCAATAAATTTTCAGGATTTAGAAATTACAATTAACAAAACTTTATGCCATGTGCAACAGCTAAAGGACAACGAGCGCTCCCGCCAAGAAAGAGAGGAGAAATTGCGGCAATCGGAGGCGCGAGAGCGAGAAAAAGCCATCCAACTAGAACTGGCACTGCAAAATTTACAGCGCACACAGTCTCAGCTTATTCAGACTGAGAAAATGTCGAGCTTAGGACAACTAATTGCAGGTATTGCCCACGAAATTAATAATCCCGTTAACTTCATCTATGGCAACTTAACTTATGTCGCGGATTACACTCATCAGCTATTGAGTTTAATCACGCTTTACCAGCAGCACGATGCCGATAAATACCCTGAAATCGAAGCTTTAATTGAGCAAATAGAGCTGGAATTTATCAAAGAGGATATGCCTAAAATGCTGTCTTCGATGCAATTGGGGGCAGAACGTATCCGTCAGATTGTGGTGACGTTGCGGAACTTCTCGCGCCTAGACGAAGCTGAGATGAAACCCGTTAATATTCATGAGGGAATCGATAGCTCTTTAGTAATTTTGCAGAGTCAGCTCAAGGCTAAGCCGAATTCTTCGTCTATTCAAGTTATTAAAAAATACGGAGATTTGCCACAAATAGAATGTTACGCCTGTCAGTTGAATCAGGTATTTATGAATTTGCTAAGCAATGCCATTTATGCCTTGAATCACTATGATAAAAAACTCAGCCCTGAGCAAATTAAAAACGAGCCTAGGACGATTACGATTGCTACTTCTCTGCTGAATCGCGATTGGGTAAGAATCAGTTTTAAAGATAATGGTCCGGGGATGACAAACGATGTAATAAATCGGCTGTTTAATCCTTTTTTTACAACTAAACCTCTGGGTGATGGCACGGGCTTGGGATTATCCATCAGCTATCAGATTGTGGTGGAGAAGCACGGCGGAGATTTGAAGTGTTTTTCGCAGCCAGATCGAGGTTCAGAATTTGTGATTGAGATTCCGATTAGGCAGAATAATCGGATAGAGATGAAGGCGAGTTAAGGGGAATTAAACAAAAAATCAGCAAAGTCTGGTAAAGTCTATAATCCCGATCGCACTTCCCCAATTTCTCTGTAATTTCTGAAGTCCCCCAAACACCGAACGACCTAGCTGAAGCCCTCAATAGTAGATTTTGAGTGGTTTGTCAACTTGTCAGTGTCCCGGACTGGTTAAGGTGAGGGCGCCCTCACCTTAACCAGTTACGTAACTCTTGAACTAATAACTAATCACTAATGATTACCTTCCTCCGA
The DNA here is from genome assembly GCF_036701035.1 of Microcoleus sp. Pol7_B2. Classification (NCBI taxonomy): domain Bacteria; kingdom Bacillati; phylum Cyanobacteriota; class Cyanophyceae; order Oscillatoriales; family Microcoleaceae; genus Microcoleus; species Microcoleus sp. Pol7_B2. Next base: position 10,596 of record NZ_JAUBQB010000098.1, read on the forward strand.
CTACAACATTTTTAATCCGCAGATGGGGGCCACCGACGCTTACGGGCAAACCACTCTGGCCATTTTTACCGCAACCGCCGTAGGCATAAACCGAGTCGTTTCCTATAGACTCAATATCCTTTAAAGTCTGAAATACATTGCCGCTTAAAGTGACATCGCTCACCGGTTCGGCTAATTTGCCGTCGCGAATCATGAACCCTTGAGCCGCCGCAAAGGTAAACATTTCGCCGTTGGTTTGTCCTCCCAACATCCGGACTGCATAAACTCCTTCGTCAATGTCGGCAACCATTTCGTCAAAAGAATTTTCCCCAGACTCGATCGCAGTATTAGTCATCCGCACCAAAGGCATAAAAGTAGCACTCAGAGCCCGGGCATTTCCCGTCGGACTTTCGCCCATTTTGCCCGCAGTCTCGCGATTGTGCATTCGAGCCGCTAAAACTCCATTTTTAATTAAATGCTTGCACTGAGCCGGCACGCCTTCGTCGTCGTATTTCAACGTTCCGGGCAATCCCGGCACAGTTGCGTCATCTATTACATTCAATTGTTCGATCGCCACAGGCTTGCCCAAAGTCAACAATTCCTGCATTTTCGGGTTTTCGTAAATGCCGTCTGCTTCCGACAAATGACCGAAAGCTTCGTGAATAAACACCCCCGACAAATAAGGGTCTAAAATCACCGGATACTGACCGCCTTTCACCGATTTTGCCTCTAGTTGCCCCACAGCTCGAACGGCCGCACTCTTAACACGATCTTCAATATTTGTCAAAACATCGTAATCCGAGCGCGAGTGAATCGACTCAAACCCTTGGCGGACGACACCGCCCTCGCCGCGGGCGATCGCTCCGAAACGGCCGGTCACGTCCAAGCGCTCTTGAGCGATGCAAGTACCTTGAGAATTCACAAAATAAGTAATCCCAAATCTGTCGCTGTAACCTGCCATTGTCGTCTGAATTCGCGGGTCATAATCTAACAGCAACTGATTGTAAGATTCGAGCAATTTCCGCTTTTCGGCTAGAGTAATAGAGCGCGGGTCGCGGCCCAATTCCACCGCTACATAATCTTGAATCGGGGTGACATCTGCTAGTAGAGTTTTTTCGCTGCCAACCAAACGAGACTGCACTACAGCTTCTTCAATGCGGTTTTTTAACTCAGCTAAACCGTTAAAAGTTACAAAACTCCACCCACCTTTGTGACAGGCGCGGATGCCGCCGGCGAGACTAAAACTGCGGTTGACAGCATCTAACTGAGGGCCGCGAAAACTAATCGCAGTTGACTCGCTTTGTTCGAGGCGAACTTCCAGATAATCCACGCGATCGCGGTAAGGTGCGATCGCTTCCATCAACTGTTCTTGCATCAAATTGCCCCTATAAATGATTAGCCGTAGCGCTGAAAAAAATTATTGCTAAACCTATTTTAGCTAATAACTCCCGTCTTTCGGGTGCGCCTTCCCCCACCGCTGTGGTGCGGGAGCATGGCGCGCCCTACCCGATTAAGGGGGAGTCAGTCGATTTGAGATTTGAGATTTGAGATTGACCCGTCCTGAGTCTGCGAAGGAATGAATCCGGGGGCTTATGACCACATTACTTTCGGTCAGTCGATTTGAGATTTAAAACTTTTTCCATAGAATTGATGATGAGAGGCTTGGCGATCGCCGACGTTCGGCGGGCGTCCTAGAACACAAAAAACTCGCGCCCGCTTGCGAAAAGCCCGGTATGCCGAAAATCTTGCATTTGCCTAGAGAAATCAAACTAAACTAAATCTATCTAAAGATCTAAAAAATATATCTTAACCGCCGGCAGATGGAATACTTGAAGGTGAAAAAATTTCAAATTTCACCGTATTTAGCAGCAATTTCGGCATCAATAGCAATTTTGGTCGGAGTTAGCATTTTAGATCGATCGGAACAGCGGCGGTTTTTTCACTACAACCGCGCTAGCACCCTCGATCGGCTCAGCACAGTCCGTTCTAAACTGGAAGGCTCTTTGAATTCCCGCCTGTTTTTGATGCGGGGCTTGGGGGCTTACCTTTCCAACAACCCAAACATCACTGAAGCCGAGTTTACAGCGACGGCGAGAATTCTGGTGGCACAGCAACCAGGTATTCGCGCCATAACTTTAGTTAAAGGCACGGCGGTCGCTTACATTTATCCACAGGAGGGAAATGAAGCGGTGATCGGGGTTGACTTGACGACGCTACCCGAACAGCGACCAATGGTCAAAGAGGTCATCCGAACCAGAAAAACTTTGCTAGCCGGGCCCGTGAAATTATTGGAGGGAGACGAGACGTTCATCAGCCGATCGCCGATTTTTCTCACACCCTCCGGCGCCGAGCCTGAAACAGGAGTTTACTGGGGCTTGACAGGTCTAATCATCGACAAAAATTCCCTGATTGAGGAAGCAGGACTCAACGACTCCTCAGCAAAGCTCCAATACGCTCTGCGGGGCAAAGACGGGAAGGGAGCATCCGGCCCTGTGTTTTTCGGTGACGGGTCAATTTTTCAGCACAATCCCGTGCTGCTGGAAGTAACTTTGCCCAACGGTTCCTGGCAGTTGGCAGCAATTCCGGCGGGAGGATGGCCTGCGAATTCGCCGTTTCGGGGCTGGCTGCTTTTTGGAGGTGGCTTGCTGGCACTTTTGAGCGGGGGGGTGGTTTTTAGCTGGGTGTACGGTCGTGCGAAACTGCGTGCGAGCGAAGTTAAGTATCGGCAATTAGTTGAGAATGCTAACAGCATGATTGTGCAGTTAGACAGTGAAGGCAAGATTACTTTTTTTAACGAGTGTGCTGAAACTTTTTTCGGGTATTCAGAAGCAGAAATCATTGGCAAAAGTGCGATCGGCACAATTATACCGAAAACAGATTTATCCGAAAGTGACCTGGCGGCAATGATTCGAGACTGTTTGACACAGCCGGAAAAATACTTCCAAAACGAAAATGAAAACATCCGCAGCAATGGAGAAAGGGTGTGGATAGCGTGGACAAATAAACCTTTACTAGATGCGAAGGGAAATGTGGCAGGACTGCTTTGTATCGGGACGGATATTAGCGATCGCAAACAAGCTGAAATTGCCCTCCAAGCTTCTGAATCGGAACTTCGAGCTTTGTTCGCTGCCATGAACGACGTAATTTTTGTGATTGATATTGAGGGACGTTATCTAAAAATTGCGCCCACAAATCCCGAACTTTTATACAAACCGTCGGCGGAACTTATAGACAAAACTCTGCACGATATCCTGCCACAAGAAACAGCAGATTTTTTCCTCAGTCAAATTCAACTTACCGCCGACACAAAACAGACCCATTCCATAGAATACAGCCTGCAAATAGACCACCAAGAAGTTTGGTTTGTCGCTAAGATTTCTCCAATGCAGGAAAACACTTTTATTTGGATAGCCCGCGACATTACGGAGCGTAAGCAAGCTGAAAGTTGGTTGACCGGTCAAAAACAAATTTTAGAAATGATTGCTAAGGGCACAAATCTTGGCGCTACTTTAAATACTTTAGTTGAAATTATCGAACAACAATCTAGAGATGTCATGGGTTCAATATTGCTTCTCGCTCCAGACGGCAAACATTTGCTGCACGGAGCAGCGCCCAGTTTGCCGGACAGTTACAATGCTGCTATTCATGGCATAGCCATCGGCCCGGATGTCGGTTCCTGTGGCACTGCTGCCTTTAGCCGCCAACAGGTGATCGTTACAGATATTGCCAGCGATCCTTTGTGGAAAAATTTTCGAGATTTAGCCTTGAGTTTTGGACTGAGAGCTTGCTTGTCTACTCCTATTTTTTCATCTCAGGGTCAGGTTTTGGGAACTTTTGGAATGTACTATTCCCAACCGCGCCACCCCCATCTTTTTGAGCTGCAATTGATAGAGGCGATCGTAAACTTAGCAGGAATTGCGATCGAACGCAAACAAGCAGAAGAAAGTCTCAAACAACTCAACCAAGAACTAGAAGATAGAGTCAAACAGAGAACTGCTCAATTGATGCAAACTGAAGAACGCTGGCAGTTAGCACTCAAAGGCAACAATGACGGCATTTGGGACTGGAACTTGCAAACAGGTGAACTTTTTGTGTCAGAGCGTTTTAAGGAAATCACTGGTTACGAAGATAGTGACATTGGCGATTACAATAACAAATGGAATAAGAGTTTACATCCCGATGATTTAGCGATTTCTCAGCAACTTCTTCAAGAACACTTGGAGAGAAAAACGCCGCATTACATCACCGAATACCGATTGTGGTGCTACAACAGCGCCTACAAATGGATATTGAGTCGGGGACAAGCTTTGTGGGACGCATCTGGAAAAGCAGTCCGCATGGTTGGTTCAATTACTGACATTACGGAGCGTAAACAAGCAGAGGAAGCACTGCAGGAAAGCGAGGCAAAATTCCAAAAGCTGTCTGCTAATTTGCCTGGAATCATTTATCAATTTTTGTTATGTCCAGATGGCTCTTTTAGTTTTCCTTACATAAGTGCTGCTTGCCGAGAAATTTTTGAGTTAGAACCAGAAGATGTTCTGAAAAATGCGGCTTTGGTCACAGATTTGATTTATCCCGAAGACCGCCAAAATTATGACGAATCTGTAGCTATTTCAGCCCTAAATCTGCAACCGTGGCAGTGGGAAGGACGGATGGTGCTACCTTCCGGCAAAATTCATTGGTTTCAGATAAATTCGCGTCCTGAAGCTAAAGAAAACGGCGATCTTCTTTGGGACGGCATCGCCGTTGATGTTACGGATCGCAAACAAGCTGAATTAGCTTTGCAAGAAAGCCAGCAGTTCATTCAAAAAATAGCCGATGCTACTCCCGGTATTTTGTATCTCTACGACTTGGAAGAACAGCGAAATATCTACGCTAATACCTCACTTTTCGGACTTTTGGGCTATACATCTGACGACATTAAAGCGATGGATTCGTCACTGATGCCTCAGTTAATACACCCCGAAGATTTGCCGAGAATTATAAAACATCACGCGAGCTTTGTAGGAGTTGAAGATGGCGAAATTATAGAAATTGAGTACCGGATGCGGGCAATAAATGGTGGATTTTTGTGGCTGCAAAGTCGGGATAGTGTTTTTAGCAGGAATGCTGACGGTCAGGCTAAGGTAATAATTGGATTTTGCCAGGATATTACGACTCGCAAGCGAGCAGAAGAAGCACTGCAGCAAAGCGAGGGACGAGAAAGAGAAAAAGCTCAAGATTTAGAGTCAGCGCTGCGGGAATTGCGCTCTACTCAAACTCAGCTCATCCAAACTGAAAAAATGTCTTCTTTGGGGCAATTAGTTGCTGGGATTGCACACGAGATTAATAATCCCGTTAACTTCATTTACGCTAATATTGATTATCTAAACCAGTATACAAAACAGTTGCTTGATCTGGTGAGTCTTTACGAACATGAGTATCCCGAACATAATTCAAAAATTGTCGAGCGCATTCAAGAGATAGATTTGGATTTCATGGCTGAGGATTTAAGAAAACTTGTGGGTTCAATGCAGGTAGGAACCGAGCGCATCCGGCAAATTGTGTTGTCCCTCAGAAATTTCTCACGACTGGATGAATCCGCAATGAAGCCGGTCGATATTCACGTGGGGATTGAAAGCACTTTGTTAATTTTGCAGCACCGCTTGAAGAGTCGGGACAGCCGCCCGGAAATTGAAGTAATTAAGGAGTTTGGAAACCTGCCACTGGTGGAGTGCTATGCGAGCCAACTGAATCAGGTGTTTATGAATATTATTGCTAATGCAATTGATGCTATTGAAGAACGATATCACCAGTTATCTGTTCCACAATTAGAGACCAAGAGTGGCCGCCTTACTATTTCCACTGATGTAACCACCCAGAGCACTGTGAGGGTAGAAATTTCGGACAACGGTACGGGGATTCCTGATGGGATAGTTGATCGAATTTTTAACCCGTTTTTTACTACGAAAGCTGTGGGGAAAGGTACTGGGTTGGGAATGTCTATCGCGCACTCGATTGTGGTGGAAAAGCACAAGGGCAAGATTGACTGTATTTCGTCCATAGGATGCGGAACAACTTTTAAGATTGAGATTCCGATCCACCAAGTGTATAAATAGTATGGTGCGTCACTCGATCTGAAATTTTAGATTAGAGATTGACTCCACAGTGGTAGGGGGGGTTAGCAATTCTTAATTTTCAGGCGCGGAGCGATAAGCTGACGCACCCTACAAGTTAACTACTAAAATAGACTGAAGCTGCTAAGGCAGCGGTGCTGCATCAAACCTTTAATTGTATAAAAATTGACATGATGGGATTAATCCTGGAAGCGCTGCAAGCAATGGGACACAATGTCCGTTGGATGTCTTGGAATTTGTTTTTGAGTTTAGTACCGCTGGGCCTGAGTTTTTGGCTGTTCCGCAAACCTCGATCGCGCTGGCTGCTGTGGGGTACGGGCATTCTCCTGGGCGCTACTTTTTTGCCCAGTACGCGCCATGTTTTTAACTATCTGAAGCACATTGTGCAAGATGTAGGAAAAACTTACCTTTTGGGCGCGATCGCGATTACGCTGGCACTGATGGCTTTAGACATCTGGGTACTGCGGCAGCGCGGAGTTCGCTCTCTCCGCTGGTGGGGCGGTTTTTTCTGGTTTATCGCATTTTTGCCCAATGCGCCCTACGTTTTAACTGATATCATTCACCTGATTGAGCAGATTAAAGAGGGGAACTCGGTATGGACTGTGACTCTAGCTTTGATCCCGCAGTATCTGGCGTTTATGCTGGTCGGGTTTGGGGCTTACGTGCTGTCGGTGATGAATTTGGGTTACTATTTGAAGCAACAGGGTTGGAGTAAATTTATCCTGGCAACAGAGATAACTATACACGCACTTTCGGCGATCGGAATTTATTTAGGGCGATTTATCCGCTTCAACACTTGGGATATTCTTACTAACCCCGATGCGCTAGTTAACACAGTAATGAACGATTTGATAGGTAAGCGTCCGGTTTTAGTAATGGCTGTAACTTTTGTAGTAATTGCTGTTTTGTATTGGGTAATGAAACAAGTAATTTTAGGAATTAGCCAGCGATTTTACAGCAGTAAAGTGCAGTCGGCGTTGTCCGGCGAAAGCGCCACTGCTTCTGATCCCATCGATTTGAGATTTTAGATTTGAGATTAAAGGATTGACTCCACAGATGAATCTAAGAGCTTGAACTAAGATCCCAACTTTTTTCTCTCCACCAGTGCACTCGGAAAACAAGTTTCCGCCTGGGGGTGAGACAAATTTTTTCGCGAAACTCCGAAATAAATTACTGCTGCGGTTTGTCACAAGACTTGATATGTTAAAAAAGTCAAAGTAGTTTTGTAAACAGCAAAGATGAATCGATTTGACCGTCAGTTGTGGCAGAGATTTATTGCGATCGCTCAACCTTACTTTTATCCTTTAGAGCCTGGGGGTAGCAGAATCTTTTTAGGATTAGTAGCGCTGTTGTTGATATTTCTCTTCGCTGCGATGTTTGTGTTCGTCAGCGCTGTATGTTTGGGTACTCAAGTTTTATTTCCAGAGGCTTTTAACGGGGTTGCGGCTGGCTTAGCTACTTTGATAAAAGGAATTATCTACTCACCGATAATTGCGATCATTGGTTTAATGTTAATTCTCCCGCTGGCTACTTTTGTCTTTTTCAGAAGCAAGTTGATACCGCGCTGGAAGCAGTGGGTAATGTTAGCTCTGCTGCTATTTTTGTCACTGTGTGTTAGCGGAATTAACGTAGTGATTAGCTATATTAGTAATTTTTTCACGACAGCACTGGCTGAAAAAGATCAGATTACTTTTTGGCGGTTTATGTGGGTTTATGCTGGAGTTTTTATTATCGGTACCCCGATAGTTGTTATTTACGGCTATACCCAAGATAAACTGGGATTGTACTGGCGAGAGTGGATGAGTGAGAGTTTCCTGGGTAGTTATTTTCAAAACCGCGCTTATTACGAAATCAATTCTCAGAAGGAAATCGACAATCCCGACCAGCGGATTGCTGAAGATATCAAATCTTTCACTAGCACAAGTTTAGAGTTTTTGCTGCTGATATTGGGGGCAGTGATCGATATTATTTCTTTTACAGGCATTCTGTGGTCTATTTCCAAAGGTCTTTCGATCGGACTAATTATTTATGCTGTCTTTGGCACGACAGTTATGGTAATTTTTGGCAAAAGGTTGATATTTTTGAACTTCAATCAGCTCTCCAAAGAGGCTGACTTTCGCTATGGATTGGTTCACATTCGGGACAATGCAGAATTAATTGCTTTTTACCGAGGAGAAGCACAGGAATCTGTTCAGGTGAAACACCGATTTTTAAAAGCAGTTAGGAATTTTCATTTACTAATTGGTTGGCAGCGTAATTTGGGATATTTTAGAGTTGGCTATAGATATGCAACTTATATTATTCCCTCCTTATTCCTGGCTTCTATCTACTTTGCAGGTGAGATCAGATACGGCGATATTACTCAAGCTGAATTTGCTTTTCGTCAGGTTTCAGAAGCCTTTTCTTTGGTTGTATATAGGATTGAAAGCTTGAGTTTATTTGCAGCGGGAATTAATCGTTTAGCCACGTTTAATGAGTTTTTAATAGATAAAAAAAGTGCTGTTAAACTAGAATTAAGAACAATCGATACAGTTATAAGTTCGCAATTGACACTGGAACACGTTACTTTAGATACTCCGCAGCATCAAAAAACTTTAATTAGAGATTTGTCGGTAGCCGTGTCGCCCGGTGAAGGACTGTTAATTGTCGGTCAAAGCGGTGCTGGGAAGAGTTCTTTGCTGCGGGCAATTGCGGGCTTGTGGCAATCGGGAACCGGCCGTTTGGCGCGGCCGGAATTGGAGGAAATGCTGTTTTTGCCGCAGCGTCCTTATATGATTTTGGGTAGTTTGCGATCGCAACTTCTCTATCCCAACAGCAGCAGCGAGGTTGATGAGGAAAAATTGCGCCGCGTTTTGGCATCAGTAAACTTAGCCGATTTGCCGGACAGATTGGGCGGTTTTGATGCGGATTTAGATTGGGGTGAGATTTTGTCACTGGGAGAACAGCAACGTTTAGGTTTTGCTAGATTGTTATTGACTGAACCGAGATACACTATTTTGGATGAGGCGACAAGTGCTTTGGATTTGAAGAACGAGCAACATTTATACGAGCAGTTGCAAGCCACTAAAACTACGTTTGTGAGTGTCGGCCACCGATTGAGTTTAGTGAAATATCACCAGCAGGTTTTGGAACTTCTGGGCGATGGGAGTTGGCGGCTGCTTTCGGCTCAAGAATACCGCGCTAGTGCGACAAATTTTGGCTGATACAGCGCTGCTTTCAAAAATTGTAAATTTACCCGGTTTTTGGTTCGCCGTCGGTTGTGGTGCGGTTGGAGATTTATGGTTTGGTGCCATAAATTAAGCGCCGCGCCTCCACTCTACAATAGGGCTTGCTGAATAATCGATCGCCAACCAAGAGCAGGAGCGATCGATATATTCAAGCAGAGTTAAATATAAGT
>NZ_JAUBQB010000004.1:0-96202 GCF_036701035.1 Microcoleus sp. Pol7_B2
TCTATTCTTTCTCTGCGCTGTGCTTATCTCAATGGTCAACTTTCCACTTGATATATGTGCAAAACTGAGATGCACCCGGCGACGATTTGGCATTCATCTGCAAGTCGTTGTATAATTGGTTGCCAAAAATATATAACTCAAAAAGAGGAAAAAGGCTTCAGGGGCGCTATAATTTGATTAATATCGCGGTCGAAAGATAGAAACAGTTTATGTAGTAATTTGTCTGCCTGATCGGCCACCAAACCATTAATCTAAGCTATGTATATCCGTACCGAAAAGCCAGAAGATTTAGAATCTGTTCGACAAGTTAATATGGCGGCATTCGGGCGAGAAAATGAGGCAAACTTAGTCGATAGATTGCGGGGAATTGCATCTACATTTTCCTTCGTTGCCGTACAATCCGATCGCATTGTCGGACACATTTTCTTCAGTCCGGTTGTCGTCGAAGGAAAATGTTCTAGCAATTTGTCGATTCTGGGGTTGGCACCAGTCGCAGTTCTTCCCGAATATCAGCGCCAAGGTATAGGAACGCTGTTGATCCAGCACGGTTTAGAAGAGTGCAGGCGATCGGGATTTCAGGCAGTGGTTGTGCTAGGTCATCCAGATTTCTATTCGCGTTTTGGGTTCATTCCTGCTAGTAGAAAGAGCTTGAAATGTGAATATGATGTGCCCGATGAAGCTTTTATGGTTTTGGAGTTAGAAAGTGGAGCTTTGGAGGATTGCAGCGGAACGGTGAAGTATCGATCGGAGTTTAGGATATGCGAGTGATATCAAATGCGGGTGGATCGGATTCGCTGAGGAAGAGCTCGCGAGTCAGAAATATTATTAAACGAGCGCCCATATCTGAGTTACCTTGGTAGATCCGTTATCCGTATTTACTCATCTTTACATAGTTGGGTTTTTTGTACCTACCTATTGCAACTTTTTCTGCATCTCTGCTACTTTCTTTTTGACCCATAACGCGCTGCAAAATCGCCTCTACTTTCGCAGCAAATAGAGCATTTCCTCTCTGCCTCGGTCGCGGCATATCAATAGAACAGTCCATTGCAATCTGACCATTTTCTATTAAAATAACTCGGTCAGCTAGCACCACTGCTTCTTCTACGTCATGAGTGATCAGTAGCGCGGTAAATCCCTTTTCTTGCCATAAATTTTCTAACAATTGCTGCATCTCAATGCGAGTCAAAGCATCCAACGCGCCGAGGGGTTCATCAAGCAGCAGTAAATGAGGTTCGCAGGCAAGGGCTCTTGCTAAAGAAACTCTCTGCTTTTGACCGCCGGAGAGTACCGCCGGCCAATCGTTGGCGCGATCGCCAAGCCCTACCGCGTGAAGGACTTGCATCGCTTTGCAGTGCGTGTTTTCTTTGGTCGTGAGTAGCCCTAATTTCACATTTGCCACCACTTTTTGCCAAGGTAGTAGCCGTGCATCCTGAAACATCATTGTCACTTTAGAGTTGAGTTTGCGGGACGGCTTTCCATCTAGAAAGACAGTGCCTTGAGTGGGAACTTCTAGTCCGGCGATTAAGCGCAGTAAGGTACTTTTGCCACATCCGCTGCGACCTACAATTGCTACAAATTCTCCGGGATTTATTTCTATGTTGATACCCCGCAAAATTTTAATATTTCCAAATGACTTCTGGAGTTCTACTAATTCTAGACCTATTCCTGAGAGTGGTGATTCCATTCTAAAAAACCTCCATATCGCGATCTATGCCACAGGCTCAAAACCTTTTCCGCTGTCAAAGGTGGCTGTTGAGCAAATCCCAATTCGTCTCCTACTCACCGGTGCTGGTGAATAGCAGATTAGCGTTTCTTGATTTAATCTACGGTAAGTCAGTCAAGTTACAGTATTTTTGATTAAACAAGATTATTGCATAGGTATCTACAAAAAGCAAGATAATTTTTTGCCCAACTTCTGGGGCTTTGATAAATTCTTGTTAAGAACAAGCAAACCCTGTTCCTGTAAAGGTTCTGTTTTTGAGTCCGGTGGGATTATGCTGTATCTGGGAGAAAAAACCTGACAGTTGATTCCCGCCGAGATTCGCGATCGCACAAAATTTGTATAAGAGTTATCCAACTTTACATCTCAACTTACTTGCTTTTTAAAATTGACCGTGCTAGCTTACTATCTATAAAATACGGTAAACCTACCAATTTACCGTATTTGCTAGCGATACCGTAAATCGTTCATTTTTAAATGAGTCAAAAATAGGAGGACTATTAAATGCCTAATGTTGTTGCGATCGCAGGTAGCCCGTCTCATCCATCCCGATCCTTTGCCGTGCTAGAATACGCCCGCCGCGCAGTCGAGAAGGAGGGATTAAGTACGGCATCTATCAACGTCCGCGATCTCCCGCCAGAGGTATTAATTTACGGACAATTCGCGAACCCAGACTTAAAAGCAGTCAATGATTTAGTAGTAGAAGCCAAGGGCATAATCATCGCCACACCTGTTTACAAAGCAGCCTACACAGGCGTACTCAAAGCTTACTTAGATTTGCTACCGCAGAAGAGTTTAGCTGGTAAAGTTATTCTCCCCATAGCCACCGGAGGTACGCTGGGTCACTTATTAGCAATTAACTACGCCCTCAAACCAGTGTTATCCGAGCTGGGCGCTAGTCATATCTTGTCTGGTGTCTATCTTTTAGACACGCAGATCCAAAGTTATGACGAAACAAGCGTACAACTTGAAGAGGAAACAGAACAAATACTGCGATCGCAGTTGCAAGAGTTTGTTGGTGCGTTACACAGTGGCAAACCCGAATTAGTTGGAAGTCTCCGATCGGAAAGTTAGCGACAAACAATATTATTGTTTATGCTCAAAAGACTGATTTCATTCCTTGCTCAATTATGGCGATCGCACCTTTCCCTAGCAGTGCTATTTCTATTAGGAATCAGCTTGAATTGGGCGATCGCCGCCTGTAACAATACTCCCCCCCCTACCAGCTCTGCAAGCCCCGCCGCTTCCCCCACAGCAACTGCAGCTAAGGTAGTCCGCATCGGTCATCAGAAATTCGACCCCTTCACCCTAGTCAAAGCTAGAGGCGGTTTAGAGAAACGCTTGCAGCCTCTAGGTGTATCCGTTGAGTGGAAAGAATTTCAATCAGGCCCCCCGATGCTGGAAGCACTAAACGTTGGCAGCATCGACATCGGGCGTACCGGGGACGCTCCTCCAGTCTTTGCCCAAGCTGCTAACGCACCTCTGCTTTACATTGGCGGTAGCGCCCCCAAAGACCGCAGTTCAGGTATTTTAGTTCCTGCTAATTCGGCAATTCAAACCCTGGCAGATTTGCGAGGTAAGAAAATAGCTTTTACAAAAGGTTCAAGCGCCAATTACCTATTAGCAAAAGCACTGAAATCCGCCGGGATAAAATGGGCTGAGATTGAGCCGGCAAACCTGACACCAGCCGATGCCAGAGCCGCCTTTCAACAAGGTAACGTAGATGCTTGGGTAATTTGGGACCCCTTTTATGCAGCAGCTCAAGCGCAAAAAGATGTTCGTGTTGTTAAAGATAGTAAAGGACTAGCCGCTAACCGCGATTTTTACTTAGCTAATAAGTCATTTGCTCAGCCGAATGTCAAAATCATTGAGGCAATTAGAGAAGAAACTCAAGCAGTAGCGACTTGGGCGGATGCGAATCCTGAAGAAGTAACTAAGATTCTCGCTCCCATTCTGAAAATTGATGCTTCTATCTTAGATGTAGTGACTCGACGGCGGAGTTATGGATTTGAACCGATCCAAGCTGATATGGTTGCCGAGCAACAGGAAATTGCGGATACTTTTTTTGAACTAGGCTTAATTCCCAAGCAGCTCAAAGTTGAAGAAGTAGTTTGGAAACCAGGTAATTAAAAATCCCCGCTTGTGGGTAAATGTTGGATAAAGCAAAACACCTGATATCTTCTACCTTCCAAATAGCGGGGGTGAAGACGATGCTGGGGAACCGCGCTGGGATTACAGGAAAGGTCAGCCCCATTGGTTGCGTCACGCCCACGCTTCGCATTCACTAGACAGGGGCGCGCCGATTCATTTGGTGCAGCAGACGTTAGGGCATGAATCGGTAGCGACTACTTCCAGGTATCTATACGCACACGCCCAAACGACAGCAACAGCTTGTATCTGCCAGGGTAAAAGGTAACTTTCCTTGCATCTTTTTCAACATTATGGGATATTGAATTGAAAAAACTAATTCAAATAGAAACTTATGGCAACTGAGCAAGAGCTTCAATCTCTTTTTAATGCCTTGGATGGCGATCAAGATGGCAAAATATCGAGTAATGAGCTTTTTTTAAGTCCTGGGTTAAATGCAGTCATTTTAGCAGAAACAGGTACTAGCCCCGCGGAACTGCTAGCGACGTATCGAGATGAAGAGGGTAATATTACCTTTGAAGACTTGAAACAAGCTGTTAAGAAAGCAGGGAATTTAGAATAAGCGCGATCGCCCAGCCAGCAGCGATTGAAATAAAATCATTTATCCAAGTGGATGAGTGTCTTCCCCTGGTAATAGTTGCAGTAGTTATAGGGCAAAAAGCGATCGCTGACTACCAAGGATAAGAACTTGCTTCTTATCCTTTCATCTGGCAGGGATTTAAGCCCCAGTTGACATTAGAGTTATAATGTCGGCAGTGGAGAACTTTTTTCTTTGAGCTACCTCCGAAAATCCCCTTGACAACTGGCTTTGAGCCTTAACTTGTCACCAATGGGTGACTGTTTACAAAACTTCCTGGCGCAATTGGGGAAAAACCTTTGCAACTTTGTTCAGGACATAATCGCCGTAAGTGCCGCGAAACTCGTGAACGCTGGCTTTATCCCAGCGTTCGTTCTTGTTGTCATCGACGATCGCTCCCTTAACACTCATAGCTCGCCCTGTCTGTTGCGATCGACTCTCAACTCCACTCAGGATTGATGCCATCCATCTACACTGGATGCGTCAGCGGATAAATCACTAATCCAACGATCCCGGAGACTACAACGATGATAGGCTCTGGCAACTTTTTGCCAAATTTCCATAGCAGAGCCAGCGTCACCACAGCAATCAGAACGGTTGGAATATCTCGCAGAGATTGTCGTCCCAAAACCACAACGGCTCCAGCGATCGCGCCTGTTGCAGCAACCGTCACACCGTTGACAAAGGCAGCAATCGCGGGCTTCTTGCCATGCTTCTTAAAGTAAGGGGCGGGAATAATCGTGAGTAGATAACAGGGGATAAACGTTCCCAACGCCGCCATACAAGCGCCAGGAAAACCAGCCACCAAAAAGCCAATAAACCCAGTTGTGATGACGACAGGACCTGGCGTAATCATCGCCACTGCTACTGCATCGAGGAACTGTTGAGCATCAAGCCACTGATAATGCTTAACCACTCCACCGTAGAGGAACGGAACGATCGCTAACCCACTGCCAAATACAAATGAACCCGCCATACCAAAAAAGGTGAAGATTTGCCAAAGCAAACCAGAAGAGGCAGATGGCACAGATGCAACTATCGGTATCAGAGGTAAGCCAATGAAACTATTGAGCTTATTACCCTTAAACCAGTTTTTAGGCGGTGCTGCGATCAACCAAGTGAGAATTCCTCCTGCCAGGATGAGTTCGATTCGTTCCGATTGCGTGACGATAGTCGAGACAGCATTAACCACATAAATTGCCCAAAGTAGCCAATCTGTGCCAATGGTCTTCTTCGTCAATTTGTAGGCGCTTAGGGCAATGATGCCAATGACGCAAGCTCCAACCCCGTAGAATACTGCCTGCATCCAACTCAGCCCCCCATAATTGGTGTAAGCCCATCCCAATGCCACAACCATCAAAAAGGAGGGCAAGACAAAGGCAATACCAACGAGGGTAGAACCAATAATGCCGTAATGGACATAGCCCATGTAGAACCCTAATTGGGCAGCCAGTGGACCAGGGGCAACCTGAGCTAAGGTTAATCCTTCTTGATAACTTGCCTCGGAAATCCACCTCCGATCTTCAACCAGGTCGCGGTGCATATAACCCACAAGGGCTATCGGTCCTCCAAATCCTAAGCTGCCTAATTTGAGGAAATACAGCGTCAGTTGCCAAAGTGAGTACGATGGTTTCGCGAGTTCTGATGAAGACGGTTCCTGTTTTTCTGCAGCATTAGTCATAGATTAAATCTCTACTCAATTCTCTAATTTGTTTGTTTCAGTTCACCAATTAATTTCTCAATGTCTTCAAGAATGACATCCCGTGCTGCCATCAAATTCTAGCTGGGAGGGCGCAGTCATCTCATCGATCGATCGCCACTTCAGGAGGAGCCAAATCACTCACATCACAAACCAGGGACACAGCCCCAACTAATTCCTCACGAGTGACCCGTCGAGGCAGGTGGGTGGATACATCTAATCCTGTAGCTTGCAAACCAAGCAAAACTGGACTTATTAATCTGACACTCCAACCACTAAAATTGGTCAAAAAACTTCCTGGCGCAATTGGGGAAAAACCTTTGCAACTTTGTTCAGGACATAATCGCCGTAAGTGCCGCGAAACTCGTGAACGCTGGCTTTATCCCAACGTTCGTTCTTGTTATCATCGACGATGGCTCCCTTGATTTCGATCGGGTGGAGTTCAGCATTGAAATTGGGATCGAAGAAAAAGGGAAATGAGAGGCGAGATCGTCCTGACACATTCTTGACTCGATGAGGAGTAGACCGATAAAGTCCACCTGTGAGGCGATCGAGCATATCGCCAATGTTACAAACAAATGAGTTGGCGATCGGCGGAGCATCAATCCAGCCTGATTTTGCCTTCACTTGCAACCCACCTAAATCATCCTGCTTGAGAATCGTGAGCAAACCATAATCGGTATGCTCTCCCACTCCCCAGGATTGCCCTTGGAGATTGCTTTGTGGTGGATAGTTGAAGATGCGAAATAAAATCAGGGGATCTGTCGTATAGCGATCGCGGAAGTAAGATGCTTCTAAGTTCAAACTCAGGGCAATTCCAGCCATTACTGCGTGACCCAGTTGAGTCATCACCGCCAGATATTCTAGTATTATTTCGCGAAAAAGAGGAATATCTGGAAACAGGTTTGCTCCGTGCATGGGAACGCCCGCTTGAACAGCCGGATCGGTTTGATTCAATTCCGATCCGAAATAAATTCCTTCTTTCAAATCTGGTTTACCATTCGTCAGTTCACCTCCAACCGGAAAGTAGCCGCGCCATGCCCGACCTCCCAGCGCCATCCGAATTTGCATTTTAGTTTCTAAATCTTGAGCAAAAAACTGACGGCTGAGTTGCTCCAAACGGTTTTGCAAGCCTTGGTCTACACCATGCTCGACAATGTAAAAAAAACCTGTGTCACCACAAGCTTGTCGAATTTGGTTTGCAACTGTATCTACGGGATTACCCGATACCAGCGAACTGATATCAATAACGGGAATCTGAGAAACATCTACGGTTAATTCAGTTGCCATAGAGATGGATTATAAGTAGTTAAGTAGTTAAGATTGAACGCCTTTTATAATTTGAATTGTTCATCCACCGGAATTTGATAGCCATTTGCCAGTCGATTGGTAGCGTTTGCGGTTGCCACGATCGCCATCAGTTCCCCAAATATGGCATCATCCATTCCCTTGGCTCGCGCGGAGGCTGTATGAGATGAAATGCAGTACGGGCAACCATTTGTCACGCTGACAGCAATGTAGATTAACTCGCGGGTCAGGGGATCGAGTTCTCCGGGAGCCGTCATCACCTCCTTCACATTCTGCCAGGTACGTTGCAGGGTAGGCGGATGGTTGGCGATCGCTTTCCAAAAGTTGTTGATGTAATCGGTTTTGCGTGTCGCACGAATGTCGTCATACACTGCGCGTACTTCATCACTTGCGTCTTCGTATTCAATCAAATGGGTCATAGCTGCAATAATAATGGTGAGAGGGTGAGAAGCACTAATTCATAGTTGAGAAAACCGCAAAGCATTCTGCATTTTTGCGTTCCTCCCTTACGATGACGCGATCGCTGGAACTGTTGCTCGACCGACGCCCGTTGCGCTGGGTACTTCAATCAATTGCCCTGTTTTCACATCGTAGATAAAGCCATAAATCGGAATAGTTGGTGGCACAAGGGGATGGTTGCGAATTCGTTTGACATCCACAAACACGCTTTCTGCCAAATCTTTGAACGTTAACCAATCGACAAATTCACCTTCTGTCGAACCTGAACCCTGCCCTACATCTCGCCAACCATTTTCGTCGATTACAGCGGTTTCCAGGCTGTTTGTCAATAGTTCTCGGATGATGCTGTCGGTAAAGAGTTGCATTCCACAATCCGTATGGTGAATGACGAACCATTCACGAGTTCCCAATAGCTTGTAAGAGATTACGAGCGATCGAATTGCGTCATCGCTTGCCCGTCCTCCAGCATTACGAATGACATGGGCATCCCCTTCTGCCAGCCCAGCATATTTTGCTGGATCGAGGCAAGCGTCCATGCAGGTTAGAATGGCAAAGCGACGACCAGGAGGTAGGGGCAAATTGCTTTTGTTGCCAAAGGTCGCAGCATATTCCTGGTTAGCAGACAGCACTTCTTGCAGAATTTGACTCATGCTTGAATTTTCCCAAATTGTTGAATTATGATTGCAAGCAATGTTAAAATACTGTATCTCGGTAAGTAAACCGTATTTTACCACTATTACCGTTATTAAATTGTTCCTATAGATATCTTTTGCATCTTGAGGGCAGTGATGGCAGCCCACGACCATATTCTGCAAGCGATCGGCAAAACACCGTCTATTTGGGGTGTCGGTCAGTTAATGACTGTGACAACTTCAAATACTGACAAGCCGAACTCTTCTATTTGATGTTGATATGGTTCCGACAATACTGATGATTTCTGATACTCCAACAACGAGCGCGCGATCGTCGGTGCTGGCTTCAGTGGTTCTCTAGTAGCGACTCGCCTGTTAAAAACAGCTAACCGCGCCTTGCTAATCAAGCTGATTGAGCGCGATCGCCATATTGGCAAAGTTGCCCATACCACCACCAAAAGTCGAGTTGGTCTTTTTAACCATTGATCTTGAGTGTGCCTTGCTGTAAGATAAAATTCAGCTATACTACGGTAAACCGATCAATTTACAGTATAAGCTGCGTAAGTCCTAATTAAACGAGACATTTAGCAAGGAATTAAGGAGGCGAATCATGAGCAAGTGGTTTGCCATTGCCAGACGTAGGTTACTGCTATTTTTGATTTCTGGGGTGTTTCTAACGAACTGCCCCCTGCCTCCTGCCTTCTTTTGACGTTAATGAATGTTGGGTTATTGACTTGTTGATGCCATCTGATTAAGGAGATTTATAGTTATGAATTTGAGATTTTTTCGGGGAATTTGGAAAAGATCGCTCAAACCCTCTGTTTTGGTAATAGCAGCGATCGCAACCTTGCTGGGAGTTTCACTCTTCTCGATTTCACCGCTGACTGCAACCCCCAGTGCCAAAATTCAATTTGTTTCTCCCAATTGGGTAACAGCCAACGCAAAAGATCCAAATTTGCGAATTTTGGATGTGCGAAATGCGCCTCTGGAGTATATTGGAGGCCATGTTCCAAACTCCGTACACATTGCAGATACTGCATTTCGTGGTCCCGACGGATTTTTGCCCGTGCAGTATTGGGATACCCAGAAATTAGCTTCGATATTTTCTCGATCGGGTGTTAGCAGTAACAGTCGCGTTCTCGTTTATTCCGATGCACGAGATATTTTAGGCGCGACAATGGTTGCCTATTTACTAGAGCGATCGGGAGTAAAAGATATTGCAATTTTAGATGGGGGATATACAGGATACAAAGCCTCTGGGCAACCTGTTGTTAAGGAATATCCCAAATACAAGTTTACACAGTTTGCGGTTCAAGATAATCCCTCAATTCGCGTTAACCTTCAACAGGTTGGAGAATTAATTGGTAAACCAGGTGTTGTTTTTATCGATCCTAGACCAGGTGATTTATTCCGAGGTGAGAAAGATCTCTGGGTACGCAATGGGCACATTCCTGGTGCGAAAAATATTCCCTGGCCTACGTTTACGGAAGCCGAGAACTCTCAGGAGGCTCTCAAAAACCCTCATCAGTTGAAGTCACTGGATGAGATTCGCAAAATATTGGCGGACAAGAAGATTAAGCCTTCAGATGATGTGATTGTGTCATGCAGCACTGGGCGTGAAGCAACATTACAGTATGTCGTGCTAAAACATCTTTTGGGATATCCTAAAGTTCGGATCTACGACGGTTCTTGGACTGAGTACAGTACGTCTAATTTGCCAGTTGAAACTGGACCGGAAAAAGTTTAGTTATTTGCTGCTAAGCTGTTCAACATTTAAAGGTGTAATGTATGAAAGTTTTGATTTCATCACTTGTTCTTTTTGCTACTGTGGCCGTAATATTTGGGTTTGATTTTGTACAGCTAAGTCAACCCGCTTTAGGCAGTTGCGATCCGCCACCGGAACAACCGAAGAGCCCACCTAAGAAGTAGTAAAAATGAGTTCATCAGTTTCTGGTGAGCCGTTATGGGCTCCTTTTCGTCCCGATCGCTTGATAATTGCGATCGCCTTAGCACTTTTTACTGTTGGGGCAATTACACTCAATCGTTATGGTTGGCAGCAAAGCCTATTGTTCTTGATTGGTGGGTTGCTGGGGCTAACACTTTACCATTCTAGCTTTGGCTTTGCCAGTGCCTACCGCAAGTTACTTGTGCATAAAGACGCGCGGGGAGCGATCGCACAAATTATCATGCTGGCGATCGCTACCGTTCTGTTTGCGCCGACTCTGGCAGCCGGAACCGTATTTGGGCAGCAAGTGCGGGGTGCTGTTTCTCCTGTAGGCGTTCAAGGGGCGATCGGCGCCTTCGTGTTTGGGATTGGGATGCAGCTTGGGGGGGCCTGCGGTTGTGGTACTTTGTATACCGTTGGTTCTGGCAGTCTCACTCTGCTGGTGACGCTGGTGACATTTTGCATTGGGGCATTTGCAGCTAGCTTAACCCGACAGTTGTGGGTGAATTTGCCTGCTTTGCCGGCGATTTCTTTGGCGGATAATCTTGGCTGGTTTTGGGCAGTGGTTTTGCAACTGACAATTTTCGCTGCTTTGTTTGTTACTCTCCAACGTATTTTCCCTTCTGCAAAAGCTCTTTCTTCTCCTCCCCTAACTTCTTCCCCTCCGCTTTTCCCCTCCTCGCTAACTCAGCTAATTTACGGCCCTTGGTCGCTACTCACAGGTGCGATAGCGCTGTCACTCCTCAACTGGCTGACGCTGATCGTGTCTGGCCAACCTTGGCGGATTACCTGGGGCTTTGCGCTGTGGGCGGCTGAGATTGCATCGTTTTTGGGGTGGGACTCTACCAGCAGCCCATTTTGGAAGACTGCCAACGCTCAGGCTGCTCTCACGAATGGCGTGTTTGCAGATGCCAGTTCGGTGATGAATGGTGGGATCGTTCTAGGATCGCTGCTGGCTGCAGGGTTAGCAGGGCGATGGGTTCCAACTTTTGGGCCTTCCAAACAGATTCTAGCGGCGGCGATATTAGGTGGCTTACTGATGGGCTACAGTGCATTTCTTGCCTACGGTTGCAATGTGAGTGGGTTCTTTGGGGCGATCGCGTCTACCAGTTTGCACGGCTGGCTGTGGATTGTGGCTGCACTCCTGGGAACTGCGATCGGGGTGCGGTTACGACCTTTGTTTAGGCTACCCAATTAGCGTAAGGGAACTTATAGAACCCATATGGTTTCCCTTCAACTACTGATCCTGATTACAGTTTTTTTAGCGACCAGCACGATCAGCGTGATTACAGGCAGCACCTCCTTAATTACGGTGCCTGTAATGTTGCAAATGGGCATTGCACCGCGCACGGCTTTAGCCACTAATATGCTGGCACTCACGTTTATGAGTATTGGTGCAACGTTACCGTTTCTGAAGCAACAGACGATTAATCTAAGACGCTTGCCTCTCTTGATTGGGCTGACTCTGATTGGCTCAATTCTAGGAGCAGGATTAGTCCTGGTAATACCGTCAAAGTCCTTACCGCAGATTGTTTCGGCTGCCATGATTGCGGTTGCTGTTTTCTCGATCGCGAATCATCGAGGTGGCGTTCTTCCGGCAGCCGATCGCCCATCACGGGCAGCCCAATTACTCGGTTATGTGGCAACGTTTGGGCTGGGTATCTATGGTGGTTTTTTCAGTGGTGGGTACGTCACCTTGCTAACGGCTGCCTATGTGGCGCTCTTTCGGATGACTTTTGTGGAAGCGATCGCTACAACCAAGCTGGTGAATATCTTTTCCTCGCTCGTTGCAACGGGGGTTTTCACAGCGGCTGGCATCGTTGATTATCGATTGGGCATCATCTTAGGTATTGCCATGTTTATTGGGGGCATCATCGGCTCACAGGTGGCTCTCAAACTTAGCAATCGCTGGTTACGTCGGATTTTTTTGGCGACTGTTGTAATCCTCGCCGTCAAAACCATGATGGGATAGAAAATTCCTAGTCTTCGCTCTCACGGTCGTGAGTTTCATAGACCTGTTGGCTAAAAAGCTCAAAATCCGACTCACAGGCAGTGAGCGCCTCCAAAGCCGTGGAGTAGCCAGGAGGTGCAATAGGAGAAAACATTCAGCATGGATCGTGTATTAGGACTGGAGATCATTGAAGTTGTGGAGCAGGCAGCGATCGCAACAGCAAAGGTTGCTGCCACAAAAACAGGTTTAGATGTGACAAGTCGCATTTTTGAAGTGATGGGGGCGCCTGCTACCACCAGTAAATATGGTTTCCATCGCTACTGGCGTAATCTGAGAACGTTTACGCTACATGATTCTGTTGATTATAAAATTCACGATCTGGGTAACTGGGTACTCAACGATCAACTCCCCAATCCCAGCTTTTATACGTAAAAAACACTAACTGAGCAGATCGTGAAGGACAGCATTTCTAGAGAAACTAAGAAAGAAAAAGGGGACACTCTCATTTTTCTTTCTTATTCCTGCTTTTTTATAGCTAAGCGGGCTGATAATTGGGATGCCAAGCCAGCCATTTCTTTTCTAACTTTCTGGCGATCGCATCTGCAAACTTACCCAACAAAGCATACATAATAATGCTCAACACCACAACATCAGTTTGCAAGAACTCGCGAGCATTCATTGCCATGTAACCAATACCAGAATCCGCAGCAATTGTTTCTGCGACAATCAGCGTCAGCCACATAATCCCCAAAGAATATCGCACGCCTACCAAAATTGAAGGCAAAGCCCCAGGCAGAATAACTTGCCACAAAAGAGATGTAGGACTCAAACCATAGACTTTTCCCATTTCAATCAATCCGGCATCGACGCTGCGGATGCCATGAAATGTATTGATATACATTGGGAAAAACACACCCAAAGCCACCAAAAATAACCGAGCTACATCGCCAATTCCAAACCATAAAATTACTAGGGGAATTAAGGCGAGGTGGGGAACATTACGAACCATTTGTACAGAAGTATCTAGCAGCTTTTCGGCGATTGGAGAAAGACCGCTGAGGAAACCAAGAGTTAAACCAATTCCTCCGCCGATGATGAAACCAACGACAGCACGCCAAGCACTAATTCCGATATGGTGAAACAGTTCCCCGGTAATTGCCAATCTAACTCCTGCACTTAAAACACCTGTTGGTGCGGGTAAAACTCTTGTCGAAAGCCAACCCACCTGCACTAAAAGTTGCCAGCTAACAATCAGCACAATCGGTACAATCCAGGGAATTACCTGCTGAAAATAGGGATTTTTGAGCCATTTTTTGTTCATGATGCGCTCGTAGGAATAACTTGTTTTTGTTGGAGAAACTTATCGTTGGCAATAATTTCGCCAAAAGGACTAAACATTTGCGGTTGATTTGCAGGTGGTTGGTTCTTCAACGGCAAGCGGGGGAATAGCAATTCAGCGACTCGATACGCTTCTTCTAAGTGGGGATAACCGGAAAAAATGAAAGTTTCAATTCCCAATTCGCAATATTCCAACATTCGTGCAACAACGGTATCGGGATCTCCCACTAAGGCAGTACCGGCACCGCCTCTTACTAACCCAATTCCAGCCCACAAATTGGGGCTAATTTCTAGAGCTTCGCGGTTGCCTGCGTGCAGTTCTGTCATCCGCTTTTGCCCTTCAGAGTCCATTCTGGCATAAGCTTTTTGGGCGGCTGCGATCGCATCTTCATCGACATATTTAATCAACCGATTTGCGTCCTCCCAAGCTTCGCTTTCAGTTTCGCGCACAATGACATGAAGGCGAATCCCAAACCGCACAGTTCTACCCTGTTCTGCTGCTAATTTTTTCACAGCTTCAATTTTTTTTGCCACTTGTTGCGGCGGTTCTCCCCAAGTCAGATAGACATCAATATGCTTAGCCGCAATTTGTTGTGCTATGGGCGATGAACCGCCAAACCACAAGGGAGGATGGGGAGTTTGTACAGGTGGGAAGAGAACTTTACCGCCCTTAATTTGGAGATATTCACCGCTAAAATCGACTTCTTTATCTCGCACGTTATTGGAGTTACTACCTTCAAGCATCGCTCTCCAAACTGTCAAGAATTCATCCGTTAATTCATAACGAGCATCGTGACTGAGATGCACTCCATCTCCTGCTAATTCTACCGGATCGCCGCCGGTCACCACATTAATCAATAAGCGTCCGTTAGATAACCGATCAAACGTTGCTGCCATCCGTGCTGCTACCCCAGGAGACATTAATCCCGGGCGAATCGCAACTAAAAAACGCATTTTTTCCGTTACAGACATTAGAGATGAAGCTACTACCCATGCGTCTTCGCATGAGCGTCCAGTCGGCAGCAGAGCACCCGTAAATCC
Organism: Microcoleus sp. Pol7_B2; assembly: GCF_036701035.1. Taxonomy (NCBI): domain Bacteria; kingdom Bacillati; phylum Cyanobacteriota; class Cyanophyceae; order Oscillatoriales; family Microcoleaceae; genus Microcoleus; species Microcoleus sp. Pol7_B2. Next base: position 14,819 of record NZ_JAUBQB010000004.1, read on the forward strand.
TAAATTGTCAACGGCTTGGGCGATTTGCTTTAAGTAGGAGAAACTGCAAGCTCTCCCTCCAATTCCTGACGCTAAATAGTGTCCGTCTCCGTGAGTTGGTATAAACCAAAATAATTCCATTTTCCTGAGTCTCCATCACTATTTATTGTTTAGTTACCTGAGCCACTTCGCTAATTTTTACCTGTTTGGGAAGCAGCTTCAAATTCAAGAAAGTATCAGCAACTTTTTGCTGGTAAGTAACGACTTCATCCGTAATTGGCTGCACACCGTAAGGCCGTCTCCGTGAGATTTCCTCTAAAGTTGGAACATCAATACCAAGCTCAGGAGACAGCAGTTTTGCCACTTCAGTTGGTTGAGCTGCCGCCCATTCATCTACTTTTTGAAGTTCTTCTAAAATTGCCTTAATCCGGTCAGGATATTGCTCGTTAAAAGGTTTGGCAGCTAGATAGAATTCCCGATTAGCTACCAGCCCTTCTCCATCCTTAAGAACGCGAGATTCTGTAGCTCGTTTCGCTACTGTAAAAAACGGGTCCCAAATTGCCCAAGCATCAGCACTACCTTGTTCAAAAACTGCCCGCGCATCTGCTGGGGGCAGATAAATAGGCTGAATGTCGCTATATTTTAATCCGGCTGCTTTTAATGCTTCTACCACGAGGTATTGCACATTTGAACCTTTGTTAAATACAACTTTTTTGCCTTTCAACCCAGCCACATCTTGAATAGGAGAATCTTTCGGTACTAAGATAGCTTCACCTTTAGGATTAGGAGGCTCATTAGCAACATATACCAATGGTGCGCCAGCAGCTTGCGCGAAAATAGGCGGCGCTTCTCCTGTATGGCCAAAGTCAATACTGCCTGCATTCAAAGCTTCCAGTAATTGAGGGCCAGCGGGAAATTGAAGCCACTGTACAGAAGTGCTTTGGGAAGCCAAACGTTTCTCTAAACTTCCCCGTGATTTAAGGATACTTAGGGTTCCATATTTTTGATAGCCGATCCTAATTACATTGCTTTGTTGTGAGTTAGAACTAGCCACCGATGTGGCAGCAGAAGTCGGGGCAGTAGTTGTATTTGTTTGCTGAGTAGGACTACAGGCAGAAACGGTTAAACTCAAACTGAAGCCAACTGCAAAAAGCAAAGCAAAGGTCTTGATTGAACTAGGTTTGAGTTTGCTCCCAAAATGCCTCAATTTAGCTAAAAATGGGTTTTCTCTTAATCGGGTTAACACTGTTCCTTCCTAAGCTTCAAGTATTGAAAACAAAAAAACGCAATAACCATGTAAAAGCTGAACTAATCATTATTGATGAGTAAGTTACTATAAGCCGACCGAGTAACCGTAGTTTACTCTAACAAGCTCCTATTATTCCACAAAGGACTTCAAAAATGCAAGCACATTGTGTAAATTTTTGCTTGTCTGACTTATCTAGTTACTTGAATGATTAATATTCAGTGGTAATGTATCAGTTGCACGCGCAGAAGAAAAAGTAGCATCTAGCCCTGCTGCTATCTGCATAAAAAGCTGAGATACCGCCGAGTGAAGATAAAACATCCTTTAAAAAGGATGTTTTTTACGTATAAAAGCTGGGATTGGGGAGCTGATCGTTGAGTACCCAGTTACCCAGATCGTGAATTTTATAGTCAACAGAATCATGTAGCGTAAACGTTCTGAGATTACGCCAGTAGCGATCGAAACCATATTTACTGGTGGTAGCACGCGCCCCCATCACTTCAAAAATGCGAGTTGTCACATCTAAACCTATTTTTGTGGCAGCAATTTTTGCCGTGGCGATCGCGATCGCGCATTTTCCACGTTCTTCTGTTGTTAAATCTATGCCTTTTTCCCAAGCTGCTTGCACAATGGCCGCGGCTCGATCGGTCAAACTGCTAACCGCTTGCAGATCGACCCACATTTCTCCGTAGTGTTTCAGAATGTAGGGATCAAGCGTCACACTAGCAGCATTGGAAGTCAACCAGGGTCGTCCTTGGGTGCAAGTATAGTCTTTGGCCGCAGCAAATGCTCCTTCGGCAATACCCAGATAAATATGGGCAAGATTGATTTGCGTCAAGCAAGCTCGTAAAGTACGGAAAGGAATATCAGCACGGGTGCGATCGCCAAACACTTCCGAGTCATAAACGCGCACTTGGTCAAAGCTAATACTACCGCTATCGGTTTGACGTTGCCCGATGTTATCCCAATCGTCATGGATTTTTACACCCTCTCTTTGAGTGGGAATTACAATAATTGTGAGTTCAGATGTATCTTGACGAACCGCAGTGATGGGTAAGATATCTGAATCTTTAGAGCCAGAGCAAAAGCTTTTTATCCCGTTCAGTAAAAAGCCTGTACCATCAGGAGTTAAAGTGGCACGGCGATCGAGAGGATTGAGAGCATTGCACCAAAACCAATTGTTTGTCATTGTGTCTTTGTAGAACTGTGCCTTGCGATCCTCCGTGCCAAAAAGATGCGGGATAACCACCCCTAAATGGTGATAGGAATAAACATGAGCTAGAGAACTATCAGTCTTTGCCAACTCGCGGGAAATTTGGAGTGCAGTAATCCACGTTTCGCCAATACCGCCATATTCTTTAGGGATAATCAAACCGAGCAAACCGCTAGAACGAATGCGATCGCGTTCATACTTTGGCGTACCGCCAACACGATCTCGTTCGATGGCAGTAGCAGCAAATTCTTGAGCAAGCGATCTCGCGATCGCTACATAATCTTGCTTGCTGTCTTGTTGTGCTGTGCTTTTCGAGTCTGCAAGGGATGTTTTCATATTGATGATACAAAATTGAGGGAAGTAATGAGGTACAAATGATTTAGGATTCCTGTAGGTTGGTCAGTCCTTAAAACCCAAGTAAACAGAAATAGGTACATCTTCAACAAACTGACCTGAAGGTTCTGCACTGAGAATTGCTGCTTTAATTTCCGTTTCAAATACGGAAGTATCGCCATTAAAGTAATCACGACGGCAGTAAGCGGTGGAGTAGAGATAACCAATAAAATTATCAATCGTCCAGTGTTTTTGAAAGTCAATCTTATGGCGCTTAATCCGAACGAATGGCGATCGATCCAAAACTTCTAAATCAGACTTGTAGAGCAAAGGAACGCTACTCGATCCCACACGGCGCTCTTCTCCTAGCCACCGTTTAATCGTAGCTAGCACATTTTGTGCCCAAACAGAGTCATTTGACCAAATATCTTTTTCAGTTTGAATAATCGCTATCCCCTTATTAGCGTTACTGGTGCGATCGAGCAAATCGTAGCTACGCTGTAGCACCAATTCTTGATCCATCCAATGAAAAGCACGACCAATGGTGACAAGGGAAAATGTACCAATTCCCGGGGAAATATTTTCTGCTAAATCCTTTACCCAAGCGATATTTGAAGCATGAGCCAGTTTAGCTTCTTGCTTGGCAACTTCGAGCATTTCTGGATCGGGATCGATACCCAAAACAGATTTAAATCGATCGTGTAAGGCGATCGCTACCAAGCCAATCCCACAGCCGAGATCGAGAAGCTTGCCTTGCCCGTCTAATTGAAATTCCTGTGAGATTAAATCGTAAAGAGCATTTGGGTAGCGCGGTCGATATTGCAAGTAATAAGAAATAGCTCCTTGAAAGAGCGTAGGATCGTAGTTTGGGAATAATTTAGCAGTCATGATTTAACTTTCTTAGATATTAATTGCGCTCTAGCTTGGGATTTAAACCTCTAAAGGAACAGTTTGCGTATTGGATAAATCCAAGGTACTCAATAATTTTTCTTTCCAATATTGCAAATTGCGATCGGTACGCCTGCGGGGACGGGGAATATCGATATCTAGCTCGATATGGATGCGTCCAGGGTTGCCACGCATAACGATCGCGCGATCGCTTAAAATCAGTGCTTCTTCAACATCATGGGTCACAAGAATAATAGTCTGGCGATCGGATTGCCAAATTTCTAACAGACGATCCTGTAGTTGCATTCTAGTAAAGGAATCGAGAGCACTAAAGGGTTCATCTAGCAATAAAATAGAAGGATTAGTGACGAGGGCACGGGCGATCGCCACCCGTTGAGCCATTCCTCCTGATAATTGGCGTGGCAGCAAACGAGCAAAATCTTGTAATTCAACCTTAACTAGAGCATCACTTGCCCGTGCCTTGCGTTCATCCTTCGGTAAATGATGCAAACCAAACTGCACATTTTCCCAGACGGTTAACCAAGGCATCAGCCGAGGTTCTTGAAATATTACACCAATTTCTGGATGAGGTTTGTTAATGCGAATATCGTCAATTTGCACATCTCCATAAGTTGGCATATCTAATCCGGCAACGATCCGTAAAAGTGTACTTTTTCCGCAACCACTCGTACCAATTAAACTAACAATCTCGCTACGATTAACAGTTAAATCAATAGACTCCAATCCTACAAAACCATTTTTAAATCGCTTATGCAGTCCTTCGATGATTAGCATATATGTTTCCTCCTTGGCGCTTTGAATGAATGCTTGAAATTAATACTTTGAACTAATGGTTGGAAGCGTGAACATCCTGCCAATGGAGTAGCCAATGCGATGCAATGCCAATAATTGAGTCAGTCACTTTTCCGAAAATCGCAAACAAGAGAATGCTGGCGAGGGTGATGGCGGGTCGTCCAGTCGCTTGCCCATCGATCAATAAGAAGCCTAAGCCCTGACTGGCTCCCATCAATTCAGCCGCTACGACAAACATCCAGCCCAAACCCAAGCCACTTCGCAAACCGACTATGTAGGCCGGCAATGTCGCGGGTAAGAACACGCGACTGATAAGCTGCCAATCATTAAGTCTATAGATTTTGCCAACCTCAACCAATTTGCGATCGACATTGTGAATGCCGCTCATCAGATTTAAGTAAACGGGGAAGAAGACTCCAACGGCGATCAAAGCAATTTTGGAAGGCTCATGAATTCCCATCCAGAGGATAAATAGTGGCACCCATGCCAGCGAAGGAATGTTACGAAGTGATTGCAAAAGCGGGTCGAGTAAATCGTAAATTAGGCAAGAATAGCCTGTTAATCCTCCTAGAAGAGTGGCAAAAAATGTACCAATTAGGAAGCCAACAAAGACTCGATAGAGTGTAATGCCAATGTGCTGCCATAGTTCCCCTGCTGCACCGAGTTGCCAAACTGTTGTAAGAATAGTTGAGGGAGCAGGTAACAAGTTAGGAGCAACCAAGCCAAACCTAGACAGGCTTTCCCACAATAGTAAGAGAAAGACTGGCAAGAGCAAGCCTTTTGCTCTGCCCAGACGGCTGAGGAATTGCCAAATATTACCTGTTTGTGCGCTTGGTATTGCGATCGCAAGTCTTTGTTCCATAACTTAGTGTTTGCTGTTCTGCATAGATAGCTTTGGCTCGGAATTGAAATTTAAAAATGCAAAATTAAAAATGATGAATTTATTTTTAAAATTTTAATTTTTAATTTTTAAATTTCTGATATGCGTTGGTGAGTTGGTGTATATCCACAGCAGATTTTTTTTACTTATGATTTGGCAACCTTTGCCACATACTGCGGATCGATTAAATTGTTAACTACTGTAATGACATCAACGGAATCCTCGATCACGCCGCTTTTTTTCAAGACATCCCCAGCAGCACTAATAACGGCTTTTTGTTCGTCACCAATCGATGAGTTTGATATATCAGTTCGCTCCTCTAATTGTTTAGTTGCTACCGCTTCTGTCAGCTTCGATGCTTTAATCACCACTTGCTTGAGTTCACTAGGATTTGCGATCGCCCATTTCCGTGCCTTCTCATAGGCGGTTAGCACTTGACTAACTTGTTCAGGATATTGTTTGGCAAATGCCTCGCGGACATTCAAAAAGCCTTGACTAATTAGTTTGGGCTCGCGGAAGAAGAGTTTCGAGGCTTTTTCTACTTCTGTCTGTGCCATAAATGGATCGAGACCAGCCCAGGCATCAACATCGCCTTTCTCAAGGGCAGCTTTACCGTCAGCGTGCGACAAAGGCACAATTTCTACATCTTTGGTAGTCAAACCGACTTGATCCAAGGCACGCAACAAGAAAATAAACGGATCTGTTCCGCGCGTTGCTGCAACTTTCTTGCCTTTTAGATCGGCGACTTTTTGAATGGAAGAATTCGCCGTAGTTACTAATGCTGTCCATTCGGGCTTCGAGTAAACGTAAATAGACTTGATGGGATTGCCATTGGCTTTGGCAATCAGTGCGGAAGCACCAGAAGTCGAGCCAAAGTCAACGCTGCTGCCATTGAGAAACTCTAATGCCTTGTTACTACCTTGACTGAGAACCCATTCCACTTTGATATTGGTTTTGGCTAAGTCTTCCTCCAGCCAGTTTTTCTCTTTCAACACAAGACTGACAGGATTGTAGTAGGCATAATCTAAACGTACTACCGTAGGAACTGCCGTAGGAGATGAGCCTGGCGATGCTGCTGTAGTGCCAGTTCCAGGAGAGGCAGAATTAGTACAGGCATTGACTAATACCGCTAGAAACACCCCAGAAATAAAAAATAGCAGCAACCTACGTCTGGCAATGGCAAACCACTTGCTCATGATTCATCTCCTCAATTCCTTGCTAAATGTCTCGTTTAATTAGGACTTACGCAGTTTATACTATAAATCGATTGGCTTACCGTAGTATAGCTGAATTTTATCATACAGCAAGGCACACTCAAGATCAATGGTTAAAAAGACTAACTCGACTGTTGGTGGTGCTATAGCAACTCCCTTGCCAATATGGCGATCGCGCTCAATCAGCTTGATTAGCAGGGGGCGGTTAGCTGTTTTTAACCGGGACTGACCCCGTGTGCGGGGTAAGTTCCGTCTGAAACCATTGCGAGGTGAGACTTGCCCGGAGCGTCCAAGTCTTTTACATGACTACAATCTCTTACAACCCTTATGTGGCGGAGTTTTTGCTTAAATTCATCAGAGAACAATACTCTGGGTCTAAATATTAATAAAATCTTAAATAAATGACTACGGTTTGTCGGCAGTCAAGTCGCTAAAACCGAGACGGGACAAAGAATACAGCCCCCAGAACTACCCCCGCAGGGGGTAAGTTCCGTTTAACAGGTTAGTCGCTACTAGAGAACCACTAAAGCCAGCACCAACGATCGCGATCGTTGTTGGAGTATTACAGGCTATATACGCTAATTTTATCGCTTTACCGTATTTAAATATTTTGGGGTACGCTCGCGCATCATTATTAATGATTAATGATGCGGTAATGGTTTGTCATGCTCTCAATTGACCAGTAGTATGCCATTATTAGCCAGCAAAGTTATTTAAACGCCCCCTTTTCCCTTCTCCCCTTTTGCACCTTGCAAAGCAAAAATCGGAGTTTGAGCAGATTTCCCCTTCAGAGCAACAGATCCCAAAGCCTCACAAATGAAGTTGAGATCGATCGACTCATACACCCTTTCAGCAATCAAAATTTGGTTTTCCCCCGCCTTGCTCATCAACCGAGCAGCCGTATTCACCGTATCCCCGAGGATATTAAACTCCCTGCGCCCTCGCGGTTCCCCAACCTCAGCAGCAAACACCGGCCCCAGGGACAGCCCAATTTGACAGCTTACTTTTATTTCTTCACCCGCGATAATTACCAGAGGCAAACCTGCAATGATATCTCGGATTGCAATCGCGGCACTAGCCGCGCGGCTGGTGTCATCCGTGTGAGCGTCGGGCACGCCAAAATAAATCAGCATATCCGAACCATCTAAGTGCGCCGTTACTTTTTGCAACACGCCCCCTTTAGCTGAGACTACAGCATCGATCAACGCAAACACCCGAGAAAAACCCACTACCAGGTTGACTTCTTCCTCCGGCGAAGCTTTCTCCACAGACTCCGGTAAACCTATCAAGTTGACAAACATCACGGTCGGTTCAGGAAAATCCGGCGGAATTTTCCGCCTGTCTGCATTTTCCACCAGCAGTCTCAGGATAGTGTTGGGAATATAACTAGCAAGAGGTTCAAGCCGATTCACAGCTTCCCCGATTTCTTTTACCAAGCCCGCAACGCTGCGATCGAGCAATACCGAACTCGGCATCCGCCGCCCAGTCAAAGTGATATCATACTCTCCGAGTCGATCGTCCGTGAAATCGTCCGCCACCAAAAAATAACCCTGTTTCCCGGGTTCAAAGCGAAATTGCTCTCCCAAAGACTCTCTAGCAGTTTCAGTCACACACACCCGCCCCACACTCCCAGAACCCTCAGTTTGCTTGGCTTGCTGGACTGAATGTCCCAGCAGTACGTGAGCCATCCGCTGCGGTGTACCGATGTCAGCACTAATGTAGCGGCCGCAGTGGATGCCCACCCGCATCTTCAAAGACAAAACACCCCGCGCCGTTTCAATATTCGCAAATTCAGCCATCGCCCGCTGCATCCGCAAACCAGCCCGCACCGCCCTGGCTGTATCCTCTTGGTGAATTCCTGACAGAAACTGCACCAGCATGGCATCTCCGGTAAACTCCAGCAAATCCCCGCCCGATTTGCTGACAATTTCAATCATCGAGGCAAAATAGTCGTTAATCACGCCCAGCAACGTTTCAGCTCCCTTGCGTCCTTGGGCCGCGTTTGCTTCCAACAGCGACGTAAACCCTTCCAAATCGGTGAACAGCAAGGTGCCTGTTTGCCACTGGTAGCGCACCTCGCCCGGGTTGGGCGGAGATTCGGACACTGGCCTAGGCACGTAGTCGTGGAGGATGTAGCGCAGAGTTCGCAGGTGATCGAAAACCCCCATTAGCGTTGCGGGGGACGGATCTACCCACGCAGCAGCGTACAGTTGAGCCGAAAGGAGCGATCGCAGTCGCAGTTCGATCGCAGCCAAGGGAGGATTGTAGGTTAATCTATTAATAATTTCCACCTAAGTTTATTCTTAAAAAATAGGGTAAGTTCGATCAATCGAGATGCTACACCAATAACTCGACCTATACCATTATGATAAGTTTCCAGTGACTCCATACCAGCCCAACCCAGAACCCACTATAGAAACTTCCGAGACTCACAGCTTGCTAGCTCCCGATTTGATCCGAGCTGCTCGATCGGCCTATGGTATGTATCTGAAAGTGCATTCCGAGCAGATGCAGCGTCCGGCGGGTGTAGTTGTCAGTCAAGGAAGCGATCGAGGCCAGGTAATTTTTGCTTCGCAGCCGATTTTATTGCCGGGTGAACGTTTTGTTACTTTTGACGAAATTGAATCTCAAATGTATTAATTGCTAATTGGTCATTGGTGATAATTGATAATTGAGCATAGGGAATTGGTAATTGGTAATTAGTAACTAATATTATGTCCGCTCGAACGCTCGCACTAAAATAGGTTTCTCGTGAAGAGCCATGTTTTCAGGATTTTATGAAAACTTGCATTTTTGACTATTAATACCTTTTATGATGGGTAATTGACCGTACAGGCTCTAACAACTGACAACTCAGGGCTGTTTCATTCTCAGGAAAACCCACGTTTTGACTCTTGTCGTGCGAAGAATGCCGACCAGACCCATCCAGGATCTTTTAGGCATTTGGTGGGATGGGGGCAGCCACTCTTTGCTGCCCCTACAAGAGAATGAAACAGCGCTGCTGACAACTGACAACTGATACATAACCCCAGTCAAAAGTGAACAGTCAACAGTCAACTTAATGGAAATAATCTTTAATTGCCTTGTCACGGCGATCGTCTTTATTGTCGGATCGGCTATTGGCAGCTTTCTAAATGTGGTAGTCTATCGGTTGCCTGCGGGTTTGTCGGTGATCCACCCTCCTTCTCGCTGTCCCAAATGTTTAAATCAACTCAGAAATTACGAAAATATACCCGTTTTCGGTTGGCTATGGCTGCGGGGACGCTGCAATCACTGCCACAGTGGGATTTCTGTCCGTTATCCACTGGTGGAAGCAGCTACGGGTTTGCTATTTTTGCTAATCTTTTGGCGGTTTGGCGTAACAGTGCAAACTCTTGGTTTTTGGGCTTTGTTTAGCTGGCTGTTGGCTTTGTCTTTGATTGATTGCGATACAATGACTTTGCCTAATTCTTTAACTCGATCGGGTTTGGTGCTCGGATTGGTTTTCCAGGTGGCGAAAGGTTGGTGGCCGACATTTAGTTTGATCGACTCGATACACTATCTGGTACTCGATGGGATCGCGGGAGCAGTTGTCGGGTTGTGGCTGTTTGACGCGATCGGACTTGCCGGGACGATCGGGCTGGGGCAGAATGCTATGGGCGCCGGAGATACAAAATTGGCCGCCTTGATGGGAGCTTGGCTGGGTTGGAAATACTTGCTGCTAGCGGGATTTATCGCCTGTGTCGCCGGGGCTTTTGTCGGTGGGGGGGCGATCGCTATCGGGTTACTCGATCGGCGTCAACCCATGCCTTTCGGCCCGTTTCTGGCTCTCGGTACAGCAATTACTGCTCTGTGGGGCGAAGCGATCTTATCTAGTTACTGGCAGTTGTTTTTCCCGAATTTTAGTTTCTGATGTGCCCGTAGTCAGGCGCGATCGAACATAAAATTGTCTCAAAAATTGGTAAAATTGTTCCGTGTCTTGGATTACACTTACAACTACTAGCTTTCGTTGGGAAGCGGAATTAATGCAGCAGCTCCTAGCTGCTCATGAAATCCCGGCCCGGATTGTAGACTTGGGCATAGCATCTTATTTCGGGGCTGGAAGTGCTACAGCCCTGCAAGTTCTTCCAGAACACCAGCGAACAGCATCGCTCCTCATCAGTCCAGTTGAAGATGAGCCAGAATCTGGTGATTAGTCATTAGTCATTAGTCATTAGTCACTGAACAACTAGCAATTGACAACTAGCAACTAACAACTAACAATTACTAATTACCAATTACCACTTCCCAATTACCAATTACCAATTACCAATTACCAAGTTTTAATGTCTCTATTTGATTGGTTTGCAAATCGACGAAAATCAGTACCGAACTCCCAAGAACGGCCGGAACGAGAAATTGCGGACGGACTTTGGAATAAATGCGAAGCTTGCGATGCCCTGAGTTATACCAAAGACCTGCGAGCAAATCAAATGGTTTGCTTGGAATGCGGGCATCATATCAGAGTTTACAGTGACGATCGCATCGAGCAGTTGATCGATCCCAATACCTGGGTGCCCCTTAACGAAGGACTGCACGCCACCGATCCCCTGAAATTTCGTGATAGAAAAAAATATAGCGATCGACTCCGAGAATTTCAAGAAAAAACAGGCCACCTAGACGCCGTAGAAACAGGCATCGGCAAACTAGAAAATTTGCCAGTCGCCCTCGGAGTCATGGAATTTCAGTTCATCGGCGGCAGCATGGGCTCAGTTGTCGGAGAAAAGCTGACTCGCCTCATCGAATACGCCACGCGGGAACGCTTGTCCGTGATCATTGTCTGCGCTTCCGGTGGTGCAAGAATGCAAGAAGGAATGCTCAGCTTGATGCAAATGGCTAAAATTTCCGGGGCTCTGGAACGCCACCGGGAAGCGAGACTGCTTTACATCCCGATTTTGACCCACCCGACCACCGGCGGCGTCACCGCCAGTTTTGCCATGCTGGGAGACATTATAATTGCAGAGCCAAAAGCTACTGTGGCCTTTACGGGCGGCCGGGTAATCGAGCAAACTCTGCGGGAAAAGCTGCCGGAAAATTATCAAACTTCCGAATACTCCTTCGCCCACGGTTTTGTAGACTTGATTGTACCCCGGACTCAATTAAAGAAAACTCTCGGTCAGCTCATCAGCCTCCACCAGCCCCAGCCTTTCTTGGCAGACTCGGAATTCCCCGCCCTCAATGGCAGCGATAACCACGCTTTGCCCCCGCAGACTCACGCTTTCAAACTTTCTCCCTAAGCTGCTGCGCCGGAGAATTGTCTGTTGGTGAGTGCGGGGCACAGAGGAAATTGCTGAGGAATTGCGAAAAACCCGGCTTCTACCAACAATATTGAGTTTGGTAACGAGACGTTCACGCAGACACCGGCTTTTGAGCCCCATCCGCGCAACTCCTATTGGTAATAACGACGCAGCAGTGGGATGATATTGATCGGAAGTTGATTGGCCCTGGAGTTTGGCTGGGCAAAAATGCCTAGTAGCAGTTAGCGGTTAGTTAGCTTGCGATAGATCGAACAAAATCTCAGAACAAACTAACAAAACAAGCTAACAGCGCTTTCTAAAATTGTCCGGCTTTCAGTTAATAGCCGTCAACTCAATTTTGACCTGTCAGCGACCTAAAAATTATGGGTTTTGCAGACCTGTCCATCGCAGAAATAGCAGAGGACTTCAACGTCCCTGTTGAAGAAGTGATCCGCTTGTGCGATGAGTTGGAAATTGCCTACAAGCACCCTCAAACCCGTTTGGCTTTGGAGGATGTTAAGGCAATTATGTCCACTCTCGAAAAAAGGCGCGACTCAAAACTTCTTGCAGATTAGCTCGCAAAATTCCTCTACCTTTAAAGGTATGGCTGCACAAACTTTCGCCAGTTGTTGCAGAATCAGGGAATTTTGAACACACATCTGTTTGCCAGGTACGATTTCTTAGCGTTCAATAATTTGCCGGATTTTTTTAAGGAGAACCATGCTTAAAAGATATTTCATTGCTCTGACCGCTGTATTCTTGAGCTTTCAGTTATTTGTCAGCAGTGCGATGGCTGTCGAACTGAGTCCTGAACTTCGCACTGTGACTTTGAATGACAAGGGTGCTCCGGTAGTGCTGAGCCTCAAACAAGTTCAGCAAGGCAAACGCCTGTTCAATTCGGCTTGCGCTCAATGTCACGCTGCGGGCATGACAAAAACTGACCCGAACGTGAATTTGAGCCCGGAAACTCTGGCTTTGGCTAACCCGCCCCGGAATAATATTGAGTCGCTGGTGGACTTTATGAAAAATCCCACCACTTATGACGGGTTTGAGGAAATTTCGGAACTGCATCCGAGCATGAAGAGTGCGGATATTTTCGCTGAGATGAGAAATCTCTCGGATGACGATTTGTACGCGATTGCCGGTCACATTCTGTTGCAGCCGAAAATTGTCTCCAAGCAGTGGGCTGGTGGCAAAGGCGCTCGCTAATCGATTTTAGATTTTAGATTTTAGATTTTGGATGTTGGATTGGGAGAGGGCTGAAGTTCGGCAAGAATTGCTGGCTGGTCGTTTTTCGCTCTAACATCTGAAATCTAAAATTTACCTCCGGCTCATTGATTATCGCAAAAGGTTGTAGTCCCTCATGCTGCGTCGTGGTGCTTTTGTCTGCTTTCTGTTGGGGATGTTAATTATTTTGCCGATCGTGCTGTTGGCTCCTCAACCTGTTTTGGCTGCTGCCGATTCTTACGTGAATAGGTATTTACAAGCCAGCGAACCTGTGGCTCTGGAGTTGGACTCTGAGGGACATACTCGCTTGTTTTCGGCTCAGGATTTGTCTGCGGGCAAGGTATTGTTCGAGCAAAATTGCCTTAATTGTCACGTCGGAGGAGCTAATTTGCCCGATCCGACGATATCTCTGTCTTTGGCTGACCTTAAAGGGGCAACGCCTCCCCGCAACAACATCAATAGTCTGGTGGGGTATCTGAGAGAACCGATGACTTATGACGGTACTGAGGAGACTTTTTGGTGCCGCCAAGTGCCGGAAAGCTGGATGCCACAGGCTGAGATTGAAAATTTAGCGGCTTTTGTGATCCGGGCTGCTCAGAAAGCTCCGGGCTGGGGCGTGGAGAATTTTGAGAGTTGAACTGCCACTGCCAAAAAGTGGTAAATTACTCGAAAGAAGGCGATACGACTGCGCGATCGCGCCTGTTTTAACAGGTAAAATATCTAAAGAATCACCATTTGCGTGTCCATTAGAGGAGAACTGCGTTGAAAAGACTCTTATCGATCGCCCTATTAGCGTTCGCAATTTTTACCGTCGGCTTTGGTCGCCCTGCTTTGGCAGGTGATGCGGTTAAAGGAGCTAAAATCTTTAGCTCGAACTGTGCTGCTTGTCACATCGGTGGCGGCAACGTGGTTATGGCCATGAAAACCCTGAAAAAGGAAGCTCTTGAGAAGTACGGTATGAATTCTCTGGAAGCTATTACCACTCAGGTAACTAAGGGCAAAAATGCTATGCCTGCTTTCGGCGCCAAGTTGAAGCCCGAACAAATCGAGGATGTAGCAACCTACGTGCTCGAGCAATCTGAGAAAGACTGGAAAGGCTAAACTGCCTCTTTGAAGTCGGGCAGCCTGGGCGGGTTTGATTTAATTTAAAACTTGTCCTCCCGATCGCACCCTCTCTCACCCTTTGGCGAATAAATATCGGTTTTCAGCGATCTTAACCTATTTGGGAAAGCGCGCTAGAAATCCAATTTTTATTAGCTCAAGGGCGAGGGAGGGTAATTCTATTTTAGATTTTAGATTTTAGATTTTAGATTTTAGATTGAAAATTTTAGATTCCTAAATGCTGATTAAGTAGAAATTGTCAAGCACTTTATATTAAGATTTATTCGGGTTGCGCTTCCTAAATTAAAAGTGTGTGCTAGGATATAACCCCTTATTAGCAAAGCTTTGAAATCGAGATTAAAGTCGATATGCAAAGTGGAATCTACACCTGCCATGAACGTAAAAACATCAGCAAAAGTTAAAACTCAAGTTAAAACTCTCGGAGACGCTGCATCTGGAGCGATTGAGAAATATTTCCGCAAAAGTGTAGCACACGAGGCTGAAGTTATCAAAGACAAAGACGCGGAAGAACTTCATCAAATGCGCGTGGGATTGAGACGTTTGCGATCGGCTGTGACTGGTTTTGCTCCGGTTTTAGATTGGCCAAAAGAGGCTTCTGAACGTAAAATTGGTAAGGTGGGGCGGATTCTGGGAACGCTCAGGGATTTGGATGTGATGCTCGAAAGTCTCCAAAACCGCTATTACCCGAATTTGCCGGCTGACGAACAGGAAGTTTTGGATAAGGCTTTGTCGAATTTGCTCAAACAGCGCCACCGGGCTTTAAAAGGGGTGAGGGCGATTTTAGAACACAAAAGCTACGAATCGCTGAAGCAGTCGATCGAGGATTGGCTGGAAAAACCGAAGTTTCAGGCGATCGAACATTTGCCAATTGCTGAGGTTTTGCCAGATTTACTGTTACCTCAAGTCAGCGAGTTTTTCCTACATCCGGCTTGGCTGTTGGGTACAGAATATGAAGATGGCAAAGTTAAAGTTGTTGATGATTTAAATGCTGAGGCTGTCGAAGAGAAGTTAGCAGCCGAGGGAACTATTCTGCACGATTTGCGGAAGCAAGCGAAGCGGGTTCGCTATTTGATGAATCTGTTTGGGGATTTTTACAGCGAGACTTACGAAGTTTATGTCGAAGATGTGAAAGCTATTCAGGAATGTTTGGGCGATATTCAAGACAGTGAAGTTTTAGGCGAGTTTCTGACAGATTTTGTCGATCGCGATCTGAAAAAAGAGTTGCCCAAGTTGGCGGGTTTGTTGGCCGAAAATCGCTACGCAGCTTGGCAAAAATGGCAGGTTTTGCAACGCAGGTATTTGAATTCGGAAATGCGGCAAGGTTTGCGATCTGCTTTAATTCATCCTGTGGTTGAAGATGCGGCTAAGCAAGATTCGCCGCAGTAATTTTAGTGGGTTTGCAGTTAAACTTGGGCGCACTTTGGGTGCAACTGCAAGCAACACAGAAGTAGCTCGTTCTAATTAAACGTAAGACGCTCTATACTAGCGGTACCCTACCCCCTGCTCTTAAAATTTTGATTGCCTATGTTAAAATTCAGTGGCGGCGGGGAGAGTCCCCCGCCTGTCAAGATTTGGGTTGAAAGTAAACAAAAATTTACTCTGAAGAAAAAAATGAGTGACCAACTGAACAAACCTCTGGAAATATGGATCAATGAAGATTTACTACTTCCTGGGGTACGCCCAGCCCCACTGCTAATGCACCTCAGCCCGCCGGACACTAATCCACAGTTACAGTTTTGGAATTTGCTCAGGGATAAATTACCGGAGGTAGTCAAGATTCACCGATTTACAGACTTGGCAGATGCAGGCAAGATTGTGGTAACTCCACATTTTATTTCAAGTTATTATGGCCTTCATAAGGAAGCTGAATTACATAAATTCCGGCGCCAAGTATTAGGATCAAAAAGGACGCTCGTCACCTTTGCAAACTGTTTAGAGTGTCAGGCTTATCCAGGAGAAATCTTGTTTGCCTCGGCAACTTACCGTGATAAAAAAGAAAAATCCATACCCACACCCCCATGGATTTATGACCTGGGAGAGAAGGTAAATATGCCAAAACCATCAATACCTACTGTCGGTTTTGTGGGAAATGTTGAATATCCATCCCGACTAAATACGTTGATATTACGTTATATTAAATTTTCGGATTCTATGGTTAACTGGATGGCATGCAACCTTTTTGTTAATCGTAATTTGAATTTGGGAATGCGAAGGTTGATTGCACGATTAGTCAGAAAAAAAATAATTAAAGAAGTGCGAAAAGCGAAAAATCTACAAATATCTGTGATTGAAAGAAAGGGAGATTTTTTTAGTCTCCCAGTGGAAGAAAGAAACCGCCAAAGAGCCGAGTATATCGAAAATATCGAGAATAATGCTTATATCTTGGCGATGAGGGGAGACGATAATGGCTGTTACCATCTCGGGGAGGTGATGTCAGCAGGGAGAATTCCGGTTTTCATTGATACCAATAAATCGTTACCGGAGTTGAGAGGTATGAAATGGGAAGATTTTTGCGTGATCGTTCCTTTTTCGGAAGTGCATCGGATTGGAGATTATGTCCAAGCTTTTCACGATAAACTTTCGGATGACGATTTTGCTGAGGCCTGCCGGAAATCTCGCGCTGCTTTTGATCAGCTACTCCCTCACAATTTTGTTCTCAGTAGTTTGGAAATAATTGCCAAAAGTACGAACTAATGATGTATGAAAATGGCGGGAGAAGGGCAGCTAATAATGTCGGAGCTAACTTAAATATCGGATAAAATTACAGCAGTTATTAATCATTTGCCCCAGTTTTTTCCGGCATAATAGTTATCTTTTGCTATTTGTTTGTATGGGCGATAGTTGATTTGAAGAAAAAGCGATCGCTTTTTTCTTAAGAGAAAATCACGACTGCAACCACTTCATAAACTTATTCGTCGCAGTACCAATAGACTCTCCGACTTGTTTCTTCAACCGCCACCGCTGAAACGCTTTTTCGTAATCTTCTCCTTCAGTTTGATAAACATTCCAAGCATTTAGCGACAATCCCAATCCCCACGTTAGTAAAATGAACAGTGACCAAGAAAGCTCGTGCGCTCCTGCTAGATTAAACAAAACTAAAAAAGTATTGATAATGCCGTACTTTGTTACATTTTTCTGCAATTTACGACGACGGAAAGTGTTAAAAACCAGCTTTTCTTGAAATTCTCCTCTAGTTGCTAACCATTGCTGTTCCGCCGCTACAATATCCTGTTCGGAAATGCCCAATTCCGCTGCAATCTCGAAAAGCTGCACTCTGGATAATTCCCCCTCATCCTGTCGCCGCGCGATCGCAAGCTGTAAAATACCTTGAGCATCCTCTGAACCGTAAATTTGATTTATTTGACTTTCATTTGTCGCCATAACAGGTTTCCTATAATTTCTGACATCCTTTCTATGATAGATATAGACGCCGTTAAACGACAGGTAGTGACATTGGCGGATTTCAACACCCGGAGATTTGAGTGAGCGAGACTCCTGACTATGGGAGGGGAAATCGAAGAACCCATATATTTCCTCAAAGTGCAACTAATTAATTTCCCGAACTTTGACTAAGTTTGCTATCTCGTTTCAACATAAATTGATAAAAGAGCCCAAACAACACCACCGCAAGCATTCCCACTACTAAAGAACCTTCACCCTCATGCCAATATTTAAACAAATCTAGGCGATGAGATGCAACTAACAATGCCATTCCCGCCACTCGAAAAACATTAATAATAAAACCACAAATGACAGCGACACCTATTACCAAAGCCTTATTTTGTTTAGTAGGAAACATCAACAAACAAACTACAGCTAAACCTAATAAATAATTCATTGCCTCTATACCCGAACAACCCCCATTTACCAACACCCTTCCTGTCGGTAAAGCAACATAATTACCGTCACGTGTTACATCAAAACCGACATACCACAAAGAATAATAAGCAAATTTAGCAGTAAGCGAGGTAACAAAATCCACTAAAGGTAACGTAAGGACACTGGGGGTGCCATGAAAAAATAGTATTACCAATTCACGCCAATATAGTTTTAAGTTCTGAAAACCTACCGCAATTAGGCTCAAACCTAAACCCGACAAAAAAGGTGCAAGTCTTAAAAAAGGATCGAATTTACTGGAAACCGCAGCACTTTTAAATAAAATAAAAGCTATTAATAGCGTCCCTGCTACTGTCGATAATAAGTCACTTTTTATCTCACTCTGTTTGAGAAGATGGTGGTTGTCCCAAAGCAGGGAACCCACAGCGAACCAAAAAACTATACTCATCCAAAAATGAGCAACATCCCCCAGTTTCCACAGGAGTGTCATATTCAGAGTTACTAAAGCTGTGGCGATAATGATGAGCCAAAAAAGTTTTCTCTTGAACATTTTAGATATTAGTTATTAGTTGATTGAGGAGAGCCATACTGGGGACAGTTTTTGATTGCAAACCCTAGAATAAGGGTTTCCCGGCGATTCGGCAATCGAAGTACCAACGGAAAATCCCGGGTTTCAGACTAGGAACTAAAAACAGTCCAGACTCTTGTTAGATCATATCATAAAAATAGTAGGGGATGGGGACAACTCAGTAGATTGAACCCCTCCTACGGAAAGGACTCGGGGGATTTTAAAAGCCGTAAATCTGGGAGATGATGTTAGTAGACACTCGGGAATTTGATGGATGGTGAGACTCAGAGGCAACGCATAGCTCAGCATTAGGACACCTATTGAAAAGACTGCTACTGGAAATGATTGGTTGGATGCCTAGCGCTTACTTACTTGGCCCCTGTAAGCAAATACTAAAAAGGGAGTGAATCAACAAAAATTAAAAATAAGTAGCTTCATTGAGGGTTGGATTTCTTGAGACTAGATGCAATTAGCACCGCGCATGGTGTGACACTGAGGTTTGAGTAAATACGGCTGAGCGAGTTAGAGTTCGAGCCATGCTCAAGGGTGATTCTCTGCTTTTCAAGAATCTCAGTGTCTTTATAGCAATCCTAAATCATTTGTGAATTTCTTCCTCAGAGCGGGTTCGGGGTGGGTTGGGGTGCGGTAAAAAATTTACGACTCTTGCAAGGATTGGTATATATCGGAAATGCTTCAGAAACAGCCTTACGGTAGTTCTTAAATGCGCTGTCTAGGGGGATTTGACTGAGATGGGGAGCATCTCACTTTTGCAGCCAAGCTAGAAATGGGAGCCAGGAGCTAGGAGAAAAGAGGAAGAAGGAAGGAGCCAGAATAAGTGTTTTTACAACAAATATGATATGCTCCCTTGAGATAGGCTTTCAAGTCTGGGGTTTTCACGGTGGCGCGCTATCAGATACTAAGAAACCTGGTTTCTTGGTGAAACCAGGTTTTTAGCTCGAACATAAAATAATCAGTTTGGCATCAAGCCAGAATCGAAAACCAGTTCAAACGATCGCCTATTCAGCTTTTTGAGCCCGAGCGCGTTGCTTTTTGAACATAGTACCAAACCCAACAGCGGCTCCAGCAGCCAGCATTGTTAAAGGTTCAGGAGTAGCTTCAGTGTTGCTAGTGCCGGTGCTGACAAAAACATCGCTATCGCCCTTGCTACCAATACCCCGGACGTGCATCCCTAGTCTCAAAGTACCATTATTCAACGCGGAAACTACGTTATTATAATTTCCAGTAAAGCTCAATCCCAAAACCTCACCAGCTTGGACACCGTGCCGCGTACCAGTTATCCCAGCTGCAAAATCCGTAGACCAAGGAGTAGCAAGGTTATTTGTTTGTGGCAGAGGAGTAGCTCCCTTTGTAAAGTTAACACCAGAACCATTTATAATGTCAAAGGCGCTCAATAAATTGGTATTAGAACCTGTGTCTAAGTGAACTGCAGCAATAAAGATATCGGCGGCGGATTTGTCTTTATTGTTATTGAAAATGTTGAATAAAACGTTATTGGAGCCACGATCTAGGACATCAAAGCTAAAGCTATTTACATAGGCATCTCCCGATGTATTATCGCTAGCAATATTACTAAAGCTGAAGGCAGAGGCAGGTGCTGCGGATACTGCACTAACGGCGGCGACACCGGCAACGGCTAAAATATATTTGACTAAGTTTAATGGGGATTTCATGATTGATACCTTTAGTTTTAAGTTGACTGGAAGCAGGTTTTTTTCCTTCACATATTCAATCTAAACCGAAGCACAAGTTAATGCAAGTAGTTTTGATAAAGATTCCATGAAGATTCCGAATACGCTTATTGGATGTACCAAAATGCCTAAATTGATGAGTTGTAGCTAGCTATTTGCTATGGCGTACATCAAAAAATAGGGGTGCTGCCACCCGGATTTTAGTCCTAACTTTTCTCTCTTTCAAAAAGCTATAACCCCGCTCCCTAAACTGGGTTTTTACACAGCATAATTACTGATGAAACTATTTTTAAGCTCTAAATTATGTCCTGAAAAAGTTTTTGATCCGTTAATGTACGGTAGAAAAGTTTAAGTGATAGCTTGATTGCTGGGTAAAAATAGGTAAAAACCGATGGTGACAGTTGAAGCTGCGGAATCTGGACTATAACTCAGGACAAAATCTTGGATCGTATTCGGTGCGTCGATTCTCGCTTTCGGATTCAGCAACAAGCGCCATTTAGACTCATATGTTGCACCATTACCAAGAACCGACCCTCCGGCGGGTTCCACAAAGAATGAGTTTTCTGGTGGGGAGTAGGGGGTGGGCCGCAGAGCCCGCCCAAAACAGGCTTATTGATCGTGGTGCAACATCTCAGTTTAGAGACCACTGGTTTCGGTGCTCGTTATTATCTGTGACGCCGGAACTTTGGCCCAGTAAAGGGACGACTCGACTTTCTGGGACATAGTTTTCGGAACACCTCTACCGTCAGGGCTGTTTCATTCTCACGGAAACCAGCTTTTTGTACGGGTCGTGCCCAGAATGCCGACCCGACCCATCCAGGATTTGTTAGGCATTTGGTGGGATTGGGGCAGCCACTCTTTGCTGCCCCTACAAGAGAATGAAACTGTCCTGGGTCTACCGTAGAAGGCGCGGTGGTCGTTATCTAAAAATGTTGGGACTAATAATTCTATTTCTGGGTCTGCTTTCGCTAAAAATTGGTTAATATTATTTTTCCGAAAAAGCTCGATTCCAAGATTTAACGGGTGATAAGCAAGTAGAAATACTTGACGCAGTAAGGGTTTGAGTAGCTTGTAATCAAAAAAATGTGTGTGTGCGATCGCTAATTTTTAGACTTTTTGCAGGGTCTAATCACGATCGTTCGCGTTCGCTACCATCAAAATTGTCAATAAATTTGTAATAATTACTACTCTCTTGAGGGAGGTTCAAGAGCCTAAACCCTCTAAATATCAAGGTTTGAGCGGGTTTCTCACTCGTCAATTCCCAGATTCAGTTTGGCACTGTTTGAGGACAGCAGGAGGAACCGTCGCAGTCAGCTAAAATTTTCCCAGCGGTTGATTGAAGGTTCTCCGAGACGATCAACTAATTTGACATATAAATGATCAGCGATCATCTGAAAACAGGATTATCAGCAACAACTCAGCTAAAACATCTCGCGCTAAACTGCTAGAGAACTGACAAGCTTACCCAGCAAAAGTTCAAGTGGATTTGATTATGGTCAACCGTTTTGCTCAATCCCAAACCTTTTATCTGCCAAAACAGGCCGAAAATCCGATCGACTGGTGGGCCTGGTGCGACGAAGCCTGAGAAAGGGCCTGGAGGGAAAATAAACCGATTTTTCTGTCAATTCGCTACTCTAGCTGCCACTGGTGTAGGGTGATGGAAGGTGAAGCATTTTGCGATCGCGCCGTCCAATACATGAATTCGCACTTTATACCGATAAAAAGCGCTTTTCACTGTCCCACCTGTTTCTTCAACCGCCACCGCTGAAACGCTTGTTCGTACTCTTCCCCTTCAGTTCGATCGACATTCCAAGCATTCAGCCACAATCCTAAGCCCCACGTTAGTAAATAAAATCAACAGCGACCAATCAAGCTCGTGCACTGCTGCTATATCAATCCTAAATAAGTCGTAAATTTTTTACCCCATCCCAACTCTCCCCTTAGTAAGGGGAGGGAGTAAGAAATTCACAAATGATGCGAGGATTGCTCTAACAGGTTTCCGATAAGCGCAGTTAAGCTGCAGGTAGTGGGATTGGCGGATTTCAACATCTAGAAAATGAGGATGCGATCGCACTTCCGACAGTCGCCAAGACTGTAGGTAGTTCACCCCAAAGTATACATCCAGCCATCCCTCGCGCAAATCCTCACAATTCCGTCCCAAACTACAGGCGTCGCCTCAAATGACAAACCCGGCTTAAATCTCCCCGATTCTATTACTTTCAAACGGTAAAACTCCCCTTTAGCATTTTTCAAAGCATTCTGATCCCCCGACTTCGCTCGTTCCCAATTCAAATTGAACAAATAAACACCGTTGTATCCCGCACTGATCAGTTTATTGCCATCGGTAAAAATCGGAGTCGAAATTGAAGAACCAATCGCTTTTTTAAATACTATTACCGGAGTATCGTAAGACTGGTTTAGCCAAGGCACAGAAGTTTTTTTACCTGTAATCATATCTTGGGAACCGATGTACAAATTGCCGTCGAGTGCATTTGTGGCAAACAGCGCCGGAAACTCCCCTGAATTGTACTCGTCATTCAACGCCACCGAGCCAATTATCCCGCCTTCCCAGCTAGAAACTCGGCGATTTCCAGTCGGCAAAAACCATTCAACACTGGCATTCGGTTCTTTATTTGGATTCAGCTTCAGCACTCCGCCGTTGCCCTGAATGTATTGTTTTTCAATGGCACAGAACAGTTTACCTGATTTAGAAATTACAGCACTTCCGTCCAAATCAGAACCTGTATAGAAATCCCAGACTATCTTTTTAGTTGCAATGCTAATACCGTAAATATGACCGGAACCAGCAGCTATAAAAATTCTATCTTTGAGCCTTGATGGCGATGATTCCGCTACCAAGTTGCCGCGGTGCTTGCTGATATCTGCTGCTGCATAAAGCTGTACTTCCGACAAGATATTTGGCTGCTTGATGCCTTGTTTGATTTTTGCATTGCTTGTGGAACTATCGAGAAAATAGCCGATCGCATTTTCCCCCGCATTGAACAAAACTCCACCGCCGATGTCCAAGGCGCTGCTGTCATTATCCCGGCTGTAGCTGGGCGTTTTCCTGATGTCCAATTTCCAGAGTTCCTTGCCAGTTCTAAAAGATATTGCCCTAAAACTCGGCACTACTTTTTTGCCACCCCCGCCACTGCGGCTACCTTGCAAAATCACAATTCTGTTTTCAGCGCTCGCTTTTGCATCGATATAAATCGTTGATGATCCTTTGATCACATCATCAAATTTATAGCGCCAAACTTCTTTATTGGTAGCAATATCTATTTTTCGCAAATTGTGGTCATAAGCACCTATAATTAAATAAGTTTTTTCCCCGTCTCTGGTAATTGTCGGCTGTCCTGTCCAACCGGCACCGCTCCAAACTACAGACCGCCTTCCCAGAAAAGTCCGGCCGCCGCCTAGTTTAAATTTGTCGATTAAATTCAAGCTTTTCGGAACACCTCTGCCGTAAAAGCGGCGCTTGTCATTACCTAAAAATGTTGGGACTAATAATTCTATTTCTGGGTCTGCTTTAGCCAAAAAATTGTTAAGATTAGTTTCTAATAAAGCTTGATCCGAGGATTCAGTTTGGATCAGTTTGATAACAGCAGGAGGAACAGCAGCACTCAGCAAAAATTGTCCGAGCTGTTGATTGAAGGTTCTCCGAGATGATAAGCTCATATTAGATCGAGATAATCAGCCTTAATATTAAAACATAATTATCAGCGACAACTCAACTAAAACATCTCGCGCTAAACTGCTAGAGAACTGACAAGCTTACTCAGCACGAGTTAAAGTGGATTTGATTATGGTCAACCGTCTTGCTCAATCCCAAAGCCTTTACCTGCGGAAACACGCCGAAAATCCGATCGACTGGTGGCCTTGGTGCGACGAAGCCTTGGAAACAGCCCGAAGCGAAAATAAACCGATTTTCCTGTCAATTGGCTACTCTAGCTGCCACTGGTGTACGGTGATGGAAGGAGAAGCATTTTCCGATCGCGCGATCGCCCAATACATGAATTCGCATTTTATACCGATAAAAGTCGATCGTGAAGAACGCCCGGATATCGACAGCATTTATATGCAAACCTTGCAAATGATGACCGGTCAAGGCGGTTGGCCGCTCAACGTTTTTCTCACTCCAGACGAGCGAGTTCCCTTCTACGGAGGCACTTATTTCCCCGTAGAACCGCGATATGGACGGCCGGGATTTTTAGAAGTTTTGCAAGCAATTCGCCGCTTTTACGACACAGAAAAAGGCAAAGTAGAAGCCTTCAAAGCAGAGATTTTAGGCAACCTCCAACAGTCGGCAGCGCTGTCAGGAGTAACCGCCGAATTAAATCGCGAACTCTTTCAAAAAGGCTTAGAGCTCAACACCGGAATTATTGCGGGCAGCAACCCCGGCCCCAGTTTTCCGATGATACCTTATGCTGAGCTAGCTCTGCGGGGAACGCGATTTAATTTTGAATCAAAACACGACAGCAAACAAGTCTGCACTCAGCGCGGATTAGACTTAGCATTGGGCGGCATTTATGACCACGTAGGAGGCGGATTTCACCGCTATACGGTTGATGCGACTTGGACTGTGCCACACTTTGAAAAAATGCTCTATGACAACGGTCAAATTGTTGAGTATTTAGCAAATTTGTGGAGCGCGGGAATACAAGAACCCGCTTTGGAAACTGCGATCGCGGGGACAGTAGAATGGTTGAAGCGAGAAATGATTGCGCCAACAGGCTATTTTTATGCTGCACAGGATGCGGACAGCTTTAACACTTCTGAAGAATTTGAACCGGAAGAAGGAGCGTTTTATGTCTGGAGTTATGCCGAACTGGAACAACTATTAACTGCTGAGGAATTGGCAGAAATTAAAGCACAGTTTACTGTTAGCCGCAGCGGCAATTTTGAAGGCAAGAATGTATTACAGCGCCGCCATCCAGGAAAACTGAGCGACACGGTAGAAACGGCTTTGGCTAAACTCTTTGCTGTTCGCTACGGTGGCAATCCCGATAGTGTAAAAACCTTTCCGCCAGCCCGCAACAATCAAGAAGCTAAAAACGACAGTTGGCCGGGTAGAATTCCCGCCGTTACTGACACGAAAATGATTGCTGCTTGGAATAGCTTAATGATTTCTGGTTTAGCCCGCGCTGCAGCGGTTTTTGGAAATTGGGAATATCTAGAATTAGCTGTGACAACTGCTAATTTTATTTTAGACAATCAGTGGACGGATGGGCGGTTTCAGCGGTTGAATTATGACGGGCACTCTGCTGTAACGGCGCAGTCGGAAGATTATGCTTTGTTTGTGAAAGCTTTGTTAGATTTGCACCAAGCGAGTTTGACTTTAGGCAACGGGGAAGAGGCAAAACAGTTGCCTAATTCTCAGTTTTGGTTGGAGAAAGCTGTGCAGGTGCAAGAAGAGTTTGATGAGTTTTTGTGGAGCGTGGAATTGGGAGGATATTACAATACTGCTAAGGATGCTAGCGGAGATTTGTTGGTGCGGGAACGCAGCTATATAGACAATGCAACTCCGGCGGCGAATGGAATTGCGATCGCCTCTTTGGTTCGCCTCGCGCTATTGGTTCCGAATTTAGAATATCTCGATCGCGCCGAGCAAGGTTTGCAAGCTTTCAGCAGTATTGTGCAAGATGCTCCGCAAGCTTGTCCGAGTCTACTTTCGGCGATCGACTGGTATCAGCATTCTACCCTGATTCGCACGACTCCCGATCGAATTTCTGGCTTGATTTCCCAGTATTATCCGACTGCTGTCTGTCAGATTGAGGCTGATTTGCCTGAAGGTGTTATCGGGTTAGTTTGCGAGTGTTTGACTTGCAAGGAACCTGCGAAAAGTCAAGAGCGACTGTTGGAGGAAATTTTGCAAAGTCAAACGCGAGTTTAGCACCAATACAGTCTATATTATTGAACCGCGAAGACGCGAAGGAAGAAGGAGGAAGCAGAAGTAAGAAGTAGATTATCTTCTACCGGGAAGGAATCGCATCTTCAGTCTGCCCCTCAATCTTCCAAAATCTCAACTAAGTCTTCCAGTGTCATGTAGCTTGGACTTAACCTTACTGGTTAGACGGTGCTTGACGACATTAGCGATAGTTAGACTTCGGACAGTAAGTAATCTTACTCTGTCTGCAGAATCTCAGTGGCTTCAGCCCGCTTAAGTGTCAAACAATGTAGATACTTTCCGGCGGCACTGCGACTCGAACGCTGTCGCCGACTTGGTGTCGCTGCAAATCATCTCTGTGCAAGTTTTGTCGGCGAAGGGCGATCGAACTTTTAGCAGTCAACCGCACCGTATAGCGCGTATCAGTGCCAATATAAATAGCCTCTTCTACTATTCCCGGCCAGCTATTTTCATCATCATAATTAGCCGGATAAATAGCAGCTTTTTCTGGCCGCAACACTAGGGTGACAACTTTGCCAGCGGGCATATCTTCTGCTGTCGCAACTAACACTGGCAACTGCTGGTCAACCAACACGATTATTTTACCGTTTTGCTTTTCTACTACTCGACCACTTAAAAAATTGCTGTCGCCAATAAAATCAGCAACAAACCGCGTTTTAGGATATTCATAAATATCAACAGGCGTGCCGACTTGTTGCAGTTTTCCTCCATCCATCACTGCAATTCTGTCCGACATCGTTAGCGCTTCTTCCTGGTCGTGAGTTACATAAATAAACGTAATTCCCAATTTTCGCTGCATTTTTTTTAATTCTAATTGCATCTCTTTACGCAATTTTAAATCCAGCGCTCCTAGGGGTTCATCCAATAGCAAAACAGACGGCTGTTTGACTAATGCTCTTGCTAATGCTACTCGCTGCTGCTGTCCCCCTGACAGTTGGCGGGGATAGCGTTTTCCTACCTCGGTTAACTGTACTAATTCTAAGGCTTCAGCAACGCGATCGCGAATTGTTGTCTGAGGCATATTCTCCATTTCCAACCCAAAAGCGACATTTTGTGCTACTGTCATGTGCGGAAATAAAGCATAGTTTTGAAATACCGTATTTACTGGGCGGTGAAATGGCGGGCGATTTTGCATCGGTTGGCCGTGAATGTAAATTTCCCCGGCTGTGGGAATTTCAAAACCGGCGATCATTCGCAAAGTTGTAGTTTTGCCGCAGCCAGAAGGGCCGAGTAAAGAAAAGAATTCTCGATCGTAAATTTTCAGGTTGATGTTATCTACAGCTAAGAAATCTTTACTGCGGACACTTTTAAATATTTTGGAAACTTCTAAAACCTCGACAGAGTGCATTGTGTTAGTATGTGTGAGTAATAAAAATTTGAGTTCTAGTCCCGTTAAACTGATATCTTGCACCATTCTCAATTACTTGTTTGGGAACGGGCTCTCCGGCTGGTTCCCCAAGAAAATTAAGTTTTGTGGAACGGGCCGAAGAGCCCGTTCTTGACGATGGTGCAACTTCAATGCAAACTAAAAATTTAAGTGAACCAGCCCGGGCAGGAACCTGTTTTATATCTACTTTCCGGCCCCTGCTTTAACTTCCGTCCAAGCTCGATCGTACAATGCGGTTGCTTTCCCGACATCCTGCAATAATTTCATTTTGCCAAACACCTCAGCCGGCGGGTAAATTTGAGGATTTTTCAAATCTTTCGGGTCGATTAAACCTTGATCGATTGCTGCTTTGTTCGGCGAGCCGAAGTGGGTAAAATTGGAAATTTGGGCGCCGACTTGGGGCTGCAAAATAAAGTTAATAAATTTCTCCGCTAACTCTTTCTGGGGCGCACCTTTGGGAATGGCCATGTTGTCAGAAAAAATGATTGTTCCTTCTTTGGGAATAGCGTAACGGAGATTAGGATTTTCTGTCATCACTTGGAAAATATCACCGCTCCATTCCATTGCCAAATTTACTTCTCCTTGATCTAGCATATTTTGCCCGGTGTCGGGAACAAAAGCTGCAATGATATTTTTACTTTTAATCAGCAAATCGCGGGCTTTGTTAATCTCTTCGGGAT
Organism: Microcoleus sp. Pol7_B2; assembly: GCF_036701035.1. Classification (NCBI taxonomy): domain Bacteria; kingdom Bacillati; phylum Cyanobacteriota; class Cyanophyceae; order Oscillatoriales; family Microcoleaceae; genus Microcoleus; species Microcoleus sp. Pol7_B2. The sequence goes on from NZ_JAUBQB010000004.1 coordinate 43,078, forward strand.
TTGTTGTATTTGGGTCAAATCCTAAATACATTAAAACTCCTGCTAATGTGTATCTGGCATCGTCTTGCCACGCGACTTTCCCGGTATATTTCGGGTCGAACATCACCCCCCAACTGTTAATTTCTCCCTGGATTGTTTTCACGTTATAGCCAATCCCCATGGTTCCCCACTGGTATGGCAGGGAATATTTATTTCCCGGGTCAAAAGCTTGATTTATAAACTTAGGTTCTAGGTTCTTTTTGTTGGGAATATTGTTTAAGTTCAGCGGCTCAATTATATTTTCTGCGATCATGATTTTCACCATGTAATCTGCGGGAAATATTAAGTCGTAACCGGGGTTGCCCTGTTTGAGTTTGGCATAGAGTGCGTCGCTGTTCTCGAAAGTGTCATATTGAATTTTAACATTGTTCTCTTTCTCGAATTGGGCGATCGCTTCTGGGGCGATATAACTTGCATAATTGTAAATGCTGAGCACTTGCTGTTGGTTGCCACCTGTGGGGCTACAGCCGAAAGCCACCGTTGCACTCATCACGAACAAAAGTAGGAAAGTCAGGAGGCGTTTCATAGGTTTTGTTAGTTGCAGACAAAAATAATTATGACACAGAAAGCAATTCTTTTAACTTTTCTGAACTTTTAACGATGATACAACCAACAACAAGGAAGCCAACAACATCAAAGTTGAAATGGCATTAATCGCTGGCGTCACTGAGAATTTTATCAGACCATAAACAAATAAGGGCAGCGTCATCGCACCGACGCCTGTGGTAAAAAAGGTCACGACAAAATCGTCCAGCGACAGAGTAAAAGCCAGCAGTGCCGCGCTGAAAATAGCGGGCCAAATGAGAGGGAGAGTAATGCGCCAAAAAGCCCGCCATTCGTTAGCACCTAAGTCAAAAGCTGCTTGTTCTAATTGAGGATCTAGTTCCGCCAAACGCGCCCTGACAGTAATAGTCACAAAGGAAATATTAAAGACAATGTGACCGATAATTACAGTAGGTAAGCCGAGATTGAGGCGAATTCCAGTGAGATTTTCTACGATCCGAAATACTAGGGTAAAGAAAACTAGCAGCGAAATGCCGATCGTAATTTCGGGCATAATAATCGGCAAAAACAGTAAAGCTTCTACTGCTTTGCGCCCCGGAAAATGAAAGCGTTCCAGTGCTAGGGCGAGCATTGTACCAAAAACGGTTGCTAGCACAGTCGAAATAGCTGCAATTAGCAAGCTGTTGTTGAGTGCTGTCCAGATTCCGGCGCTGCTACTCGTAGCAATCGTCGCGCCTGCATTGCTAAACAAACTGCGATACCAATCGAGGGTAAAGCCGCGCCAAACGGCATTGAATCTGGAGGCGTTAAAGGAGTAAATAATTAAGATGAGAATTGGCAAATAAAGAAAGGCAAATGCTAGTGCAGCTTGTACCCAAAGCCACTTTTTGCCGATCGCCCGCACGAGTAAATCTAGTTTTGTTTTAGTCATTAGTCAGTAGCATTAGTCAGTAGTCATTAGTCATTAGCGCCTCTTAACCTAAACGCAGGCTGCAACGATTTGTGTATACCTTACCTTATTGAGTTTCATCAGACACGCGGAAGTAAATTAAAACCGGAATCAATATGATTACAGTCAACAGCATAGAAAGCGCCGACCCAAAAGGCCAGTCGCGGGCTTTCATAAACTGATTTTGAATCAAATTTCCCACCATAACTGTTTTAGAACCGCCCAATATATCCGGTGTGATGAAAGCGCCGACGGCTGGAACAAAAACCATAATTGAACCTGCAACAATACCGCGATTTGTCAATGGTAAAAATACGCGCCAAAAAGTGCGAATATCATTTGCTCCTAAATCGTGAGCTGCTTCTACCAGTGAAAAATTGAAGCGTTCTATGCTAGAATATAAAGGCAGAACCATGAAAGGTAAATAGCCGTAAATAAGACCGATCGCCACAGCGAAAGGCGTAAAAAGCAAGTTTAACGGTTCGCTAATAATTTGCAAGCTTTGCAGGGCGGTGTTAACTACTCCTTCGCTACGCAGGAGTACAATCCAGGCGTAGGTTCTCACTAAAAAATTAGTCCAAAATGGAATAATTACCAGTAAAAGCAAAGCATTTCGCCAGCGAGGAGAACGGGTGGCGATGAAGAATGCTAGGGGATAGCCAATTAACAAGCAAGCGGCGGTTGTCAGAAAAGCCAGCCAGAGCGATCGCCCAATTACTCCTAAGAAAAGCCCGCTGAACAAACGCTGGTAGTTGCTGAGAGTAAATATCCAAGTAACGCCCCCGTAAGTACCGCGTTCTAAAAAACTGTACAACAGTACAATTAGCACGGGCAAAATGAAGAAAACCATCAGCCATGCCGTAGCGGGAAATAATAGCAGCAACAGGTTAGTTTGCTGGCGGTTTTTGACACTCATTATTCACTCAAGCGAAATTTAGCACATAATCCAACACATTTTATATCAAATCCGGATTTTATGAATTATGTCATCATTAATAAATTATCAAGAGGTACGCAATGTCAGCAGAATCGTCAACCCCAAAAATAGTCGTCGTCGGTGCAGGATGGGCCGGTTTAGGCGCTACCTATCACCTAGCCCAGCAAGGCTATGATGTCACCCTGCTAGAAGCAGGCCCTTATCCGGGTGGGTTAGTTGCGGGGTGGAAAACCGCCGGCGGCCGTTCCGTAGAAGCAGGTATTCATGGCTTCTGGTATCCCTACAAAAATATCTTTTCCTTAGTCAAGGAATTAGGACTCGATCCCTTCACGCCTTGGACTCGTTCTTGTCAGTATTCACCCGCCGGATTGGAAGTAGAATCGCCGATTTTTCAGGACGAACCGCGCCTTCCCACACCGTTAGGAACCTTTCTTTACACCCGATTTAAAAGGCTGCCATTAGTCGATCGGCTTTCAGCCTTACCCTTACTCTACGCCGTCCTAGATTTCGACAATTCCGACGAAGCTTGGCGCAGGTACGATCGCGTCACGGCCCGCGAATTATTCAAACAGTTTGGCGTTTCTGCAAGACTGTACCGCGATGCTTTTGAACCGATGTTATTAGTAGGTTTATTTGCACCAGGAGAACAATGTTCTGCCGCCGCAGCTTTGGGAATGCTGTATTATTTCATATTAGCACAACAACCTGATTTTGATGTAGTTTGGTGTCGCGGAACAGTCGGAGAAAAAATCTTTCGTCCCTGGGTTGATCGCCTTGAAAAAATCGGCGCAAAAGTATTGACTCAGCGGCGAGTTACTGATTTAATTGTTGACAGCAACAACAGAGCCACAGGCGTTGTTTGCGGCGAAGAAACCTTTGAGGCAGATGCAGTTATTTTGGCAGTTGGCGTCACGGGAATGCAAAAAATTATCAGCAGCAGCCCAGCTTTGCAAAGCCGCCAAGAGTTTAGGGATGCGATGAATTTGGGTGCCGTTGACGTGTTAGCTGTTCGCCTGTGGTTTGACAGAAAAATTGACATTCCGCTGCCTTCCAATGCCTGTTTTGGATTTAGTTCAACTACAGGTTGGACGTTTTTTGATTTGAATGCTTTGCACGACGAATTTCGAGACGAACCGGGAACAGTTGTCGAAGCTGACTTTTATCACGCAAACCAATTAATTCCCCTAAAAGATGAGGAAATAGTTTCCTTAGTTCAGCGGGATTTAGCGACTTGCATTCCCGCTTTTCGGGAGGCCAAAGTAATTGACAGCAGTGCGATTCGGCTGTCGCGGGCGGTGACGCATTTTGCCCCTGGCAGCTATCAATATTTGTTGCCTGCGGTAACAAGTTATGATAATGTATTCATGAGCGGCGATTGGGTTGTGACCCGCCACGGTTCTTGGTCGTAGGAAAAAGCTTATGTTACTGGTTTAGAAGCGGCAAATTTGGTAATTTCGCGTTTCAGAATCGGCAACAAAGCGGCAATTATTCCCGTGGAAGCTGACGAACCGCACATTCAAATCGGGAGAAAGATTAATCAGTTTACTCGCAGTTTGACTAAAACATTCATTCCAGATTTTTGGCTGCCATAAGAAGAAGGAAGTTCGGCAACGGATTTAACGGAGGGAAGGAAGAAGGAATAAGGAATTTCTTGCTTGAAGCGGTAAGGTGCGCGGCCCGGCGCACCCTACATATAGACTAATAAGCAATGACCAATGACTAATGATACTATTTTCACAAAAAAATGCAACTGTAGACAAGCTCGAAACCGGAATCTTCATCAGTCATAGCCAATCTAAAATCTAAAATCTAAAATGGCATGACTATCGCCAATAAGGCCGGCCCTTCCAAAAAACTCCCACAGTAACTCCGATTAGTGCAGCTTCCGATAAACTTGCTAATAAAGGAGGGATGGGTAGGAATGACTTTAACACCAAACCCAAGAGCACGCAGAAAACTAAAACCCACAAACTAATTCGGTTGAGCAAAAATTGTTGTTGCCAATACTCTAAAAAGTACACTGCTAAAGCTCCCATTCCCACTGCAGCAGCGAAAGGTATCAATGTCCCGAGGGAGGGGCTGTAAAGAAGCGTCACGACGTTGCGGATTGGTCGCGATTGCGTGAAACCCCAGGCTAAAAATAACTCCAATCCAAGCACGATGCAGTTGACGAGGGCGGCAATTTGCAGCATTTCTCGCCAAGGTAAAAGCTTTAAGCGCCGCAGAAAATTACTCACGATCGGCAGATTAGGTAGGTTGCTTTGATTTTATAACAGTTTTGCCCTGGCGATCGACCTTTGATGACAATTTGTGAAGTAAAATAAAGATATAGAGCAGTCTCTTGACAAATTCCCCCAGAGTACCTGCCTATTAGTTGTTGGAACCGTGAAAGGAAAAAAGTTATGGTGGAGAACACTGTCGATTGTGCTGTAGCTTGCGTCAATGGCTGCGTTCTGGGCGACAAGTGCCCGAAGCGGGAATACGCACAAGCAACGTCCAACTTTATTGAAAATACTTCTCTGGATAAAATGCTAGAAATAGCAGAGGAAGCGGTGAGAAGGAAACGGACGGAACCCCCCAAATGGATAATTCCTGATTTTCCTGAATAGAATTACCCTCCCCATTAAAAAGCGATCGCCCGTTGCAAAAGGGCGATCGCTTTTTGTATTCCCAATGAAATAGCTGAGCCGACTCAATATATTTCCTGGGATAGAAGCTAAAAGCTTAAATAGCAATTATAATACGACTTAATTATAGCCAATGGCAATATAATAAAAACAATTCTGTTAAAGCCAAATTCGGACATCTTTAATTTAATGTAGTTCAAAAACAAACAGGAGCAAGTATCGTGGCACAGCAAAAGAAAAGCAACGAAAAAACTACAACAGAACGCGATAATTTGGGCGAATTGCCTCAAGAAATTACCGAATCTTACGGTACCGGCGTCATCGATCAACCGGGAGCGAGCCAAGACGACATAACAACCCTGCAGGACAGCAGTTCGGAATACTCTTCCACCAGTTCCCAAATCGGCGGCGAGGATGGCGATCCTGCTGCGGAACAAGAAAGTGCCACTGGCGAGCAATCCGTGGGCGGAACAGCGCCTACTCCCGACATGGATATGGTTGACGAACTCGGAGCCGCTGCGGGCATAGAGATGGCCGATGGTGCTATTTTGAACACAACAAATATGCTTGAACATCGAGATGGAAGTCGCTGGGAATTAGACCCGAGTTCTGCGGAAGATTATCAGGAACGGCCGGATTTCTAAGTCTATTTTTTACAAAAAAAATAGGTAGTATAATAGGAGCGGGTTCACCAGTATCCATACTTCATATCCCAAGTATTTGTAAACCCGCCCCTCATCACTTTTGCTCTCGCAGCACATATCCAACTCCCCGAACAGTATGCAGCAGGCGTTTTGAGTTACTTGCTTCTAATTTAATCCGTAACGCACGAATATACACTTCAATAAGGTTGCACAAGCCAACCCTTGTGACGCCTAGAAAATCGTTAATCGGAAGCTTTATCTCAACTACGACAAGAAAGTACAAGCACAGTGGATGGGCGATATCCCTGGTGACATTGCTTTAGCGAACAAAAATTAGCCTATTATTGTGAATAACAAAGAACTGTTCAGCTAAGCTCAAAGTGATGCAGGTAATTAGTCGCTAAGCGCCACTGACCTTACTGCCAGCAGTTTTCATTTCCCTGAGAACAAGGTAATTGTAATTGGGTAATTGCGTAATTGAGAAAGCTGTACCTCACGCAATTGACAACTGCTATATCCTAGCTTCTGATTTATCACCATTTCTGGTGAGTTACCTTTCATAAAGCGTGTTTGTAGTCAGGACTTCAATCCTCTCTATGCCAGTGAATAATAACTATTAGTCCTGACTGCAAACTTACTGTGCTTAGATCGCCGGGTATGATATTATGTATCGCAAAAACCGGGTTGATGAAGCCAACCCTCTTCAACAAAAAGGTGATCTATGGAATTTAAAGATTTTCTGGCTTTGCTGCATCCTATTTTAGCTGTAGCGATTGTTTTTCCTATGCTTGGTATTGTTCTCAATATGGGGTGGCAAACCATGCAGCGTCGGAAGCAAATTGCGATCGACACCAAGAGCAAAATTCCACCTGTAGTCGGCCCCGAACACGTCAAAGCAGGTCGAATCCTCTCAGGTTCTGTGGTAGGAGTGACTTTGTTGGGTCTAGCCTACCCGATTTTTGAGCATATTTTGAGCAAGGATGTTTGGAGCAAAAACTCGTTTCAGGTCATTTTCATTGTGCTGATGTTTGTTGCAACTGTCGCCTCTTTGGTCATGCTATATCGAGCTACACCCGCTTTATGGCGCGGCATATTTGCAACCCTAACAGGTACTGGTTTGGTAATTCTTGGCACTCAAGATGGCGTTTATCGGCGAACCAATGAATGGTATTGGTCTCACTACTACATTGGCATCACCGCTGCGCTAATTATGGTTTTCTCGCTTGCCATCATTGAAGACATTTACAAAGACCGCTCAAATCGCTGGCGCACTATCCATGTCATCTTGAGCTCGATCGCTGTGCTGCTCTTTCTGGGACAGGGAATGACCGGAACCAGGGATTTATTAGAAATTCCTCTGAACTGGCAGAAACCCTATATTTATACCTGTGATTTCGCCAATAAGACCTGCCCAAAACCGTGAGCGATCGCATTACTTCGAGATTCCAGTCTAAAATTAGTAGAAATTAGACCAATAAACCCGGTTTCTGAATCTAACAAACTCCTGGTAATCACAGGAATGAGAACGAGAAACAAAGTTTATGATGGCCGGAGCGCGTCATTTCTAATCCGTCATAAATCTTAATCATTGCGAGTCAAACCCTGAAGGCTAACTTGCAAAATCGACAAACCCAAAATTAGCAAAAACAAAACCAGCCCGATCGTACAAGCATAGCCAATTTCCAAATCCTTAAAAGCCCGTTCGTAAAGATAATAAACCACAGTCTTAGAACTATTGCGAGGCCCGCCCTGAGTCATAATATAAACTTCTTCAAAAACCTTAGTAGCAGAAATCGCAGAAATTACCGCAACTAAAACTAAATAAGGCTTCATCAGCGGCACAGTAATATCCCAGTGCTTTCCCAAACCATCAGAACCATCAATAGCAGCAGCCTCATAAAGTTCTGCCGGAATAGCTTGCAACCCTGCCAAATAAATCACCATGTAATAGCCCAATCCTTTCCAGATAGTAACCGCCATGACGCTAAAGATTGCTAACTTCGGATTAGCCAGCCAAGAAACAGGAGGTAAACCCAACAATTCCCCCAACTGATTCAGCAGTCCAGTCTCAGCAAACAGCCACTTCCAAGCAATCCCGGCGACAACCATCGAAATCACCGCCGGCGTGTAGTATGCTGCTCGAAACCAGTTCATCCCCTTAAGTTTTTGGTTGCACAAAATCGCCATTCCCAACGGTAGAACAACCAATACAGGCACAACGCAAGCGAGATACAGCAGCGTATTCGTCAAAGTTTGCCAAAATGTGCGATCGCCCCACAGCCTGTTAAAATTCTTTAAACCCACCCACTGCGGCATTTGAGTTAAATCATATTCGTAGTTGGTAAAACTCAAATAAAAAGCTTGCACCGCCGGCCATAAAACAGTCAAGCTCAAAATAAATAAAGCCGGTAGCAAAAACAAATAAGGCGTCAAGGAGCGTCGGGAAAAAGTCACAGACATAGTAATGGGTAATTGGTAATTTTACTCGTTAACAGGCTCTGCCTGGTAACGCATATCCGGAGGCTCTGCCTCCAATTTTCCTACTCACAAGCGAGGCAGAGCCTCTGGAAATTGATTCCCAGGCTATGCCTGGGAACCAGTTATAAAACTCGCATTTGTAGGGTGCTATTCGGCGCACCTGCGCTGAGTCCTTGAAACGATTTCTTGTCCCCCCCTTCTTAAGGGGAGTTAGGGGGTATCTAGACTTCGACCCTACAAATAATAATTATTTAACTCCCGAAAACAAAGCCTGCCAGTCTCCGGGAGAACTGGCATTTTCCCCCTCTTTCACCTCAAAAGTAACGTTGCAAGCTTGAGGTTGTTCCAAAGCCTCCACGCACAATTCTGCAATATCTTCCCGACTGACTTTGCCCCTAATATTGTCTCCTTGTTCAAATATTAAAGCTTTGCCTCCCGGCTCTTCAGTCAAAGCGCAGGGTCTGACAATAGTATAAGGTATGCCGCTCGATCGCACACAATCTTCCCCTTTCAGCTTCCAAGTCAAAATCCCCCCCAACATATCATTCATCCTGACTGCCGGCGGTTCTTCTTCCAAGTTAATTCCCGGACGGCCAGGGCGGGTAACTCCTGCCGAACTCACCATCACAAATCGCGGCAAAGTCTGTCCCCCATAAGCTTTAATAGATTCTAACTCGATTTGAAAAATACCCGGTGTAAATTTCGGGTTGAGCGCGCCGTCATATTCAAACTTGCTCAACATTAACTGAAAAGAAAAAATACTGCTGCCATCAAATTTAGAGCCATCCTTAACAGTTTTCGCGCGGAATACTGGAATTAACTCATCAAAAGGAACGGTGATAGTAATCCAGGTATTGTAAACAGTATCAAACGAATAGCAATAGCCAATTCCATCCCATTTAGCTTCGTTGCGAACAATCAATTTGTAGCGCTTGCCGTCTCCTTTGACGCGCAGGTAGAGGCCGCTAAATCCTGCGAGATTAAGCGGAGGATCGAAGTTGCGGGTACGCACCGAAGCAAAGCCACCCGAGTTGGCTGTAGAAACATTGCCTGTGAATATAGCCGTATTGTCTGTCAGCCGGATCGAACTTTCGCTAGTGCCGCCCATCACAATGTCGTCGAGCGCACCCCAAGTTTCTTTTAAATCTTGGCTGGGTTTTGTGAAGTCAAAAATTGTTTTTTCGCCTGCTTGAATTAGCTGGCGGCGAACAGCTTGGACTAAATTATTGAGGCCTTTGTATTCGACTATTTCGGGAACATCCACAACTTCCGGCATATAAAATTTGATGCCTTGATAGTATTTTTCCCTGGTTGGAGTGTCTCCTTCTACTGGTTGAACTTTAGTGCCGGTACAGCAGATAACTGCTTCTATGCCCTCGGTTACTAGCGGTGTTAGGGTTTCTGGGAGTGTGATATCTCCTTCGACTAACTCGACATTTTTGCCGAAAATTTCTGTTGCTCTTTTAGCATCTCTGACGAGGCAGCGTACTTTATATCCCCGCTGTTGCAGCCGCTTGACAACTCGCTTCCCGACGCCGCCGGTGGCACCGGCTACCAGTACCAGTTTGGGTTGGTCTTTTTTAGTTTTGCTGCTGCTTCCAAAGAGTTGTTGCAGCCAGCTAATGCTGCCAATGAAGGGAATGACGCCGAAATAAGCCAAGGTTTTGAGAAACCGGCCGGCATCCCATTGGGCGGTTTTTTTTTCAGTCATACTAGCTTCCTCTGAATTGGCTCAAATCTACTTAGCTGCTTTTGTATTTTAATCTAATTTTCGATTTGTGAATTTGGTCGATTTCCTAGCCTTTGGGATAGCTTCGCTAGCGCGGACTTTTTTTCACTTGACAATTGGTGTCGGATGAATTTGGCTCAAGGGAATCTCAATAATCAACTCGGTTCCCTCTCCGGGGGCAGAAATGCAAGTCAATTTGCCACCGTGTTGTTCTACCACAATTTCGTGGCTAATCGCCAAACCTATCCCCGCACCTTTGCCCACCTGTTTTGTGCTAAAAAACGCCTCAAAAATTTTCTGGTGAACTGTTTGGGTCATGCCCCAACCGTTGTCCTCGATCCGAACTGCTACGGCTTTTTTTCCCGGACAAAGTTCAGTCACAATCCGAATTTGTCCGTACTTAACTGGCTCTTCTTTGTCCCCGGCTTGCGAGGATAAATTATTGTTGACAAAGGCCTCTTCGAGAGCATCAATTGCATTTGCCAGTACATTCATAAATACTTGGTTGATTTGAACTGCGTAACACTCCACCAAAGGCAGAGAGCCATATTCTTTGATGAGATGAATTGCAGGGCGATCGGGCTTCGGTTTGAGTCGATTGCTCAAAATCAGCAAAGCGCTGTCCAATCCGTCGTGAATGTCAACGGGTTTAATCTCTGCTTCGTCAATTCTAGAGAAATTTCGCAGCGACTGAACTATCTCGCGGATGCGGTTAGCTCCTACTTTCATTGAACCCAGCAACTTCGGTAAGTCTTCAACTATGAACTCTAATTCTACTGCTTCTATTTGTGCTTGAATTTCTGGCGAAGGCGACGGATAGTGCTGGTCGTAAAGCTGCAATAAATTGATCATTTTTTGACTGTATTCATTAGCATAGCTAAGATTGCCGTAGATGAAGTTAATCGGGTTAGTGACTTCATAGGCTACCGCCGCCACCAACTGTCCCAAACTTGACATTCTTTCGCTTTGCACCAATTGAGTTTGCGCCCGCTTAAGCTCGGACATCGCTGTTTTTAAATTAGCAGTTTTTTCCCGTTCCCGGGCGACTGATTCTTCTAGTGCTCTATTTAATTTTTCGAGTTTATCGACTTGACACAGCACTATATTAATCATTGCTTTTTTCAGTTCCAATGCAGCGTCTATTTCGCATTGTTTCCAAGGCAACGATTTGTACCTCACATTTTCTTTCCACAGCTCGAAGGATTTCCGAGGAGACAGTCGAGGGTTGCCATCTTCATCGGTTTCAACTGGTTTGTTGGGGTTGCCCGCCCAATTTACGGTCTTAATTACTTCCGGGCGAAACCACAAAACGTATATTTTCTGAGTCGGGGATATTGCTATGGCCAAACACCCGCTGGCTGTGTCTTTAAATTCCTCAGCTTCTGGATAGCATTTTGTGAGCGAGTCTGTATAAAAAATTTCTTGATTTAAATGCTCTTGCACCCAATTAGTTAAGTATTTGAGCGCTTCTCCTTGAGGTGTTTGCCCTACTTGATAGCAATTGTCTCCAAATACTATTGCTGCTCCCTGGGCGTTGACTGCTTCTAGCAAATTATGCTGACATTTAACTAACACTTCTGACAAGTTTTCGGACGTGGATATGTCTTCAAAAATCTTGGTTTGAATGGATTTTAAGTATAATTTGTAGTCGTAGTCTTCGTTTCCTTCTTTTGATTGCAGTTCTAAGGACATTACTTGCCCGATAAATTCGCAGGCGGCGCGCAATTCATAGTTGAGGTGTTTTGGTGTATAGTTGTGGCAAGCAATCAATCCCCACAGTTTTTTGTCTTTGATTAATGAGATTGACATCGAAGCTGCAACGCCCATATTTTGCAGGTATTCTATGTGAATGGGAGAAACGCTTCTCAATACGCTGAAACTCAGGTTTCGGGGCTGGGTCGTGACAGCATTATTTCCTGAAACAAGGGGGACTGGTTGATAATTAATATCTGGGATTAACCTCAGCCAATTTAACGCATACAGTTGTCTGGCTTGTTTTGGAATATCTGAACTTGGGTAGTTTAATCCTAAGAAAGGACTCAGCATTTCTGCTTTGTCTTCAGCGATTACAGCGCCGTTGCCTTCGTGGTCAAATTGATAGACCATCACTCTATCAAAACCAGATATTTTTCTGACTTCTTCTACAGTTATTTGAGATAATTCCTTGAGATTTTGGGCGCTTTGAATTTTGCTGATCGTGGCTCTCACTGAATGATAAAAACTAAAAACAGAAAGATTTTCGGGGCTGGTGGCTAATTCCAACTCGACCATCAATACTTCTTCTACTCGGTGGAGGATGCAGTCAAATTCTAAATATTTACCTTTGTTTATGACAGAGAGTTTAATGGGATTAACGGTTTTTAAGTTTTCATTACACAAACAAAGCTTGAGTTTTTTTAGTTGAACTCGATTGAAGAATAAGCTCAAATTTCGACCGATCGCACTTTCCGGATCTACTCCTAACAAATCTTGCGTATTTTCGCTGACTTGCAGTATTTCTAGTTCAGGTTCTCGTACAACAAGTAGCACTCCGTGTGGCTGAATGTGCCCCGATATGTGAATGGGTTCTCTGTCGCAGTTTGTCAAGTCAACTTCTTCGAGTGCGGGAATTGTGATTTGTAGATCCATTTTCTTTGTCTTCCGCTGTAAAATGTCGAGAGGGTTCTAATGATTGGAGATTTGAGAGCAAATTGGCTTTTCCATAATAATCTCATATTGTTCGATCGCATAATGGATCGAGCCCTGGACGGACACTGAGAATCAATCATCCGAGAATCAGCGCATCAAAATGATTTAGTCGAAAATCAGCCTGCCCTATGTGTGGCTGTTCAAGCCGCTTCAGCCTTCTAGAAATTTTATCGACTTGGCTCTTCTATACTATCGTTTCCCGATGTTAATTATCATAGCAATTGTTGCCATTCTTCAAGTATGTTTAATAATTTCCCAAAACTTTAATATTTGTGGTAAGATTTTGCCTGCTGCAAAAGGGGGAGAGAAATGCGTCTCCAGAGCGGCCTACTTACTGAAATATTAAGTTAAGGTAATGGTGACAAGATCTGAAAGTCAAGTCACGCTAAGCTCTTTAAGTATACCCAACAGGCCCGACAATTAGACTGATGATCGACTTCAATACAGTTACTGAATTTTCTCATACCTACTGCATAGCTATCTGTGCCTTTTTAGTTCCGGCAAACTTGCTGACTACTTTGCAGACAGCGATTTTGATAGGACTAAACCGACCTCGAATGCAAATTTGGGCGTCTGTAGTTGTCGCCAGCCTTTGGGCTACAGCAATGATATTTCATGTTTTTACCTGGTTCGCGATCGGGGTAGTCATGCCTCCGACATACATCTTGCTAGTTATGGGAATCACTTGTCTGACAATCAATGTCTGGGCGATAGCTCATCCTGCAAGCATGATGCAATTAATTAGAGTTGCGGTATCAGTTGTTAGGGGAGCTTTCAGAAGGAACAAGGATTTAGTTGTCTAACAGAGAAAGATCTAATTATCTAGCAACTCAAAAAAAAATAGGCAGGGGGTAATGTGAAATGTTTCCGGGAAAATATTGGTATCAGAAGAAAGTTTTTCGGGTGACCAATCGTAGTTCCGGGGGCTGAGTTTTCCGCGCTTATTCCGGTTCGCGATCGCGACAATCTTCTGTTTCCGGGCCGCGGGGATGGATCGTGCAGTTGAGCAGGTAGCCGCCATCGCTTCTGCCGTAATAGTAGCGGCATCCGATGCAAATTGCGGGAGGTTCGATCGCACTTTGGTAAACCGGATAATCCGCAGTCGCCAGCAGCGAAAAGTCCCGCTGCGTCTGAACATTCCCGATAATAGCGCCCGAGAGTTCGACAGCTTGGCGGATGTTTTCGATCCTGGTGTAAGGCGGCAGGTAAATGTCAATACACAGGCGTATCCCCTGGCTATCCTGATCGTGGCGGGTAATAGTGCCTCCCAGCAAACCAACGCGCGAAGCGATAGCCGAGGAAAATTCGCTCAGGGAGGTGCAGTAACCGGAGAAAACGTGAATATGTTCGTCCGTAGTAGCTCTCACAGTCAGGCGAGTAGGAATTCGCAATCTCAGGTAAGCGTCGAGTTCGTCAAAAACCGGTTCGGCGAGGGAGAGCATTTGGTTTGCGTCTTCGTGGTTGAGCCCAAAACCCTTAGAAACCTTGGACACGAGGGCGGCTAAAATATCAAAAACTTCGGTTAAGAGCGATTGTAGCCTGCTATCAATGGCGATCGGACATTCTCTCAGCAGCTTTAAATAATCCTCCAACCGATGAGCAATGCGCTGAATGCTGCTAAATCCGAGCATAGCTGCTCCCCCTTTAATCGAGTGCGAGGCTCGGATGAGCTGGTGTATTCTTTGGGGTTCTGGCACGGTGTTTTGCAAACCTTGCAAGCCGGGTTCGATAATTTGGATCTGTTCTGTGGCTTCTTCGATAAAGTAGCCGATGATCCGCTGTAGTTGTTCTGGCAGCATAATTTTATTCTCCTAAAGGCAGCCGAGTATTATTAGTCATTACTCAGACCTTTGATAGTTTTGAATCGATATTTCACTGATGAGTTATTGGGGTTTTTAAGCCCTAATTTGTTTTATTCTGACTTACGGCAACTGTAGTGGCAATGTCGAAAACTGTTAACTCTTAACTGTTGACAGTAATTTTTTTTGCTCCGAGGGTAGCGGTTGCTACCCCCAACAGCAGCACCGCAGCACCTGCGAGTACCGCCGGCGCCGGCACTTCCCCAAACAGCAAATAACCCAACCAACTCGCCCCAACCGGTTCAAACAAGATGGCAAGAGTTACCAGAGTTGGGGAAATCTGCACTACCGCCCAGTTCAAAATGGTGTGGCCGACTAACTGAGGCAAAGCAGCCGTTAACAAAATATAAAAATATACAATGTCGGGGTAATTAGTATAAGTAGTGCCGAAGGCGAAGGGGAGAGGCAGCAGGACGATCGCAGCAACAGTATAGGCGATCGCGATATAGCCACCAATTCCCAGTCCCCGCCGCTGAGCTTCCCGGCCCAGCAGCAAATACAAGCTGACAGCCCAGGAACCAGCCAGAGCCAGGAAATCGCCCAGCAGTTGGCTGCTGCCGGCATTAGCTGCGCCCGCACTTCCCAGAGCGATCGCCATTCCCCCAGTCAGGGCTATAGTAATGCCAGCGATCGACATTTTGCTGAGTTTTTCCCCGAACCAGAAGCGCGACAAAAGCGCTACCCAGACAGGATTAGTGGTGACAAGGGCCGTCGAGGCGGCGATCGAAGTATAAGAAAGTGAGGTAATCCAGAGGGCAAAATGCAGGGCGAGACACAAACCCGCAGCAGCAGCATAGCGCCGAGCTCCCGGTTGCAGCGCGTTCCACTGAATTTTCCGCCAAGCCGGAAGCAGAATTAAAGCAGATAAAGTCAGACGAGAGGCCGCGAGTACCAGACTGAAACCCAAACCGCCCGCCCCTGCTGAAAAGTTAGCCAGCCGAATTAATATTGAGGAAGTTGAGACGGCTAAAACGCCGATAATTAACACTAGGGCGATCGACCAATTAGGCGTTTGTTTCGGAAGATTCATTATTTAGGCATGGGGCATTGGGCATTGGGCATTGGGGATTGGGCATTGGGAAAATTTACAAAGCAATTTTCGCACAAATTATGAATAATTTCTATTCTCTTCTTCTCCTCTCCTCTCCTCTCTTCCTTCGTGTCCTAGCGCTTACGCGGTTCGTTAAAAAAAGCCCATTCCCGAAGCACAAATAATTCCTATACTCAATAATTATTAATTATAGAGCGCCCCTAAAATTACCAGACCTCTGTTATAGTTTCAATATCGTAAAAAACAAATTACCCACTTACAATTTATAACTATCTATGGCTCCTACAGTCTTGATTACAGGCGCTTCTCAAGGAAGCGGCAAAGCAACAGCAATTTTATTTGCAAGTAAAGGTTACGATGTAGTTATGGTAGCTCGCCAGCCAGAGAGATTGGCAGCAGCAGTGGCTCAAGTGCAGCGAGAAGGCTCTTCGGCTGTCGCTATCCCGGGGGATGTTGGCGACAGTCAACAAGTGCGCGCGATCGTCCAAAAAGCCCTAGATACCTGCGGCAATATCGATGTTTTAGTTAACAATGCTGGCATTTGTCTCACGGGGGCGATCGAGCACACTACCTCCGAAGACTGGCAGCAATTAATGAATACCAATTTTTGGGGTTGCGTTAACACAATTCAAGAAATCTTGCCACATTTTTTGCAACGAAAAACAGGGACAATAGTCAATGTTGGTTCTATTGGTGGCAAAATGCCTTTGCCTCAAATGACTGCTTATTGTGCCAGCAAATATGCAGTAACCGGTTTAACAGAAACTTTGCGATTGGAATTAGCGCCTCAAGGTATTCACGTTTGCGCCGTGCATCCGGGCCTGATTAACAGTGATTTTTTAGAAAGAGCTCAATTTCGCGATCGAGACGAACCCGCCGTCGAATCGCGCCGTCAGCAAATGAGCAAAATGCTGAAATCTGAGTGGGCAACTCAGCCAGAAGATATTGCTAAAGCTATCTGGGATGCTGTGAAAAATCAGCGTGCAGAAGTTACCGTCGGCCCTGCTTTTTTGGCATCGGAAGCTTATCGTTTGTTCCCTGGTTTGATGCAGTGGGCAATGGAAAAAGGCAAGTTGTGAGACTAATTGGTAATGGATAATTGGTAACTGGTAAGGTACCCAGGGCGCACCAGACAAATTATTAGTAACGCGCCTGAGTCCTAGTGGCAGCTTCCCTTGAATATATACAACTAAAGAAAGAGACTGCTAAACCCGCCCCGAACACTATAATGGCAAACAAACCAGGAAACACCACCATGCAAATCAAAGCACTGGCAGCTAAAAAAACAGGGGGATTGCTTGAAGAATACAAATTCCATGTTGAACCTTCCAAAGTACATGAATGTCTGATAAAAGTCTTAACTTGCGGCATCTGTCACTCAGACTTACACATGATTGACAATGACTGGGGTCAATCAAAATATCCCCTCGTTCCGGGCCACGAAGTTATCGGAGAAGTGGCAGAAATAGGGCCGCAAGTGACTCATTTAAAAGTGGGCGATCGCGTTGGTGTCGGCTGGCAAAGGTCGTCTTGTTTGCAGTGCCGCGACTGCTTGCGCGGTAACGAAAATCTCTGCGATGAAAACCAGGGATTAATTGTTACAGGTCCGGGCGGTTTTGCCGATTATTTGATGGTAGATTCCCGGTTTGCTTTTCCTATTCCCAAAGGCATCGATTCCAAAATAGCGGGGCCGCTGTTGTGCGGCGGAATTACGGTTTACGCTGGTTTGCGGAATGCGGGGATGAGTTCCGGGCAAGAAATTGGCATTCTCGGCATCGGCGGATTGGGACACATGGCAGTGCAATTTGCGAAAAAATTAGGCAACCGCGTTACAGTTTTTACTACTTCCCAAGATAAGGCAGAATTTGCACAGAAAATGGGGGCGGACGAAGCTATTGTAGTAGGAAAAGGCGAAATTTCTCAAGCGCCCAGCAGCAAATTAGATATTTTGTTGAGCACTGTTCCTGCTGCTTTAGATTGGGTTCCTTACATTGATTTTCTCGATTCTGACGGTGCGCTTGCTTTTGTGGGAGTTCCCGACGCACCTTTGAGCATTCCCTTGTTTCCGTTGCTGATGAAGCGACGGCGAATTATGGCTTCGCCGATCGGCGGTCGCGCTATGATTAATGAAATGCTGTCAATTGCAGAGAAGTTTGGGATTGAGCCGATTATCGAAGTTTTTGCGCTCGCACAAGCGAATGAAGCAATGCAGAAAGTCCGGGACAATCAAGTGCGCTATCGCGCAGTTTTGACGGTGAGTTAGATAATGCGTAATGGGTAAGGTGCGCCTAGCGCACCCTACTAGGGATATATAACCCACGAATTAAAGCAAAGAATTAGCATTAATAAAACGACCGTTTAAATCGGCTGGGGTCACGTTCAACACAGTACCCAACAAAGCATTAGTAAAACCAAATCTAATATTAGTAGCTTCCACACGGCCGTTGCCATCGGGATCGAGACTTCGCTGGGAGATGCCGCCCTTGGCTAATAAGCTACTTCCACCGGCTATACTTGCAGGATCGATCAGCAGCAGTCTCGGATCGTTCAAGCTATAACTTACCTCTTCCAAGGAGATATTGCTACTGGTAAATGCCACACTAATGCCAATCGAATCGCTAGACTTATCAAAATCCACAATTACCGCGTCAGAAACTTCTATTCCAACTAATCTGCTTCCCGCTTGATCGACTCGCAAAACAAAGACATCGCTCCCTGCACCACCTTGGTAAATATCCACCTCTCTATCGCCAATTAAAGTATCATTACCGTCACCGCCCACTAACAAATCAACACCTTGTCCTCCACGCAGCAAATCATTTCCCGCACCCCCATCAAGGAAATCGCTATTTCTATCTCCTGTCAAGAAATCCTCGCCAATTTCTCCCAAAACATCGTCATCATCTTTGCCACCGTAAATAGAATCACTGCCGACACCACCTAACAGACTGTCTTTACCATCGTTACCGAAAATCCGTTCTGCATCTGACGAGCCCCTGACAGTATCATTGCCACCCACCATCCAAAGTCCCCCAGGAAAACTAGCAAGTTGTCCTGGTGCAAGTGTAATATTTTCAGGAGAATTGTCTCCTACCAAACGAGGGATGTCTGAATTATCTGGGGTGAGTACCATAATTGTAAACTTTGTGCGATGTGAGCATGGATATTGTGCAATATTCTACAGCTTATTAGGGTGCGCCAGAACATAGTTACTTCCTGACTCGCGATCGAGCAATCGCTGGCGCACCCTAATAGACAGCTCGATCGCTCCATCTTGGCACAAGCCTGATGGAAATACCCTAGATTAAAATAAAAGTTAAAATTTGAACCGATGCCAATTATCTTAGTTGAAGACTTGAGCAAAGTTTATCCGGTAGCGATTAAAGAACCGGGGCTTAAAGGAACAGTGCGACACTTTTTTAGTCGCACTTACCGCAATATCAAAGCAGTTGAGGGCGTTTCTTTCAGTATTGAACCGGGGGAAGTGGTGGGGTTTCTCGGTGCTAACGGTGCGGGCAAAACTACTACGCTGAAAATGCTGACTGGTTTGATTTATCCCTCGGCTGGTACTGTGAGAGTGTGCGATCGTACTCCTTTCCGTCGCGAAGCCGATTTTTTGCAAAAAATTACCTTAGTGATGGGGCAAAAACAGCAGTTAATTTGGGATTTACCCGTGCTTGACTCTCTACGAATCAATGCCGCAGTCTACGGCATTCCCGATACAGATTATCGACGGCGAGTCGGAGAATTAACAGAGATGCTGTCACTAGAAGGCAAGTTGAATCAGCCGGTACGAAAGCTTTCTTTAGGCGAACGGATGAAAGCTGAATTGATGGCGGCCCTGCTGCACCAGCCGGAGGTATTATTTTTAGATGAACCGACTTTAGGTTTGGATATAAACGCACAGTTTAGCGTCAGGCAATTTCTGCGAGAATATAACGAGCGCTATCAAGCAACGGTGCTGTTGACGAGCCATTACATGGCTGACATTACTGCTTTGTGCAAGCGCGTTTTGTTAATCCATGAAGGGCAATTAGTTTATGATGGCAGTTTAGACGGATTGCTCGACAGGTTTGCACCTTATCGGGAAGTTCAGGTAAAATTAGCTAAGCCGCTGGCAAAAGATAGTGCTTTTGCTTACGGCGAGGTAGAATCTATTGAGGGACAATCGGTGCGGTTTTTGGTGAAAAGGGAAGAGCTGACGGTAAGCGTGGCGAAGATTTTGGCGGACTTGGACGTAATAGATTTAACTGTTACCGACCCGCCAATTGAAGAGGTAATTGGTAGAGTTTTTCGCACGGGAAAAGTGTAAGGTTTTTTGGATAAGATCATTCTCTATAACAGGCAAGATACCTGTTCTACTAGACTGATAAAGTAGAACAGGCAAGATGCCTGTTCCACTAGAGATTTAGTGTTTTTGTGGAACGGGGTTCTAGACCGTTGCTAACCCAAAAAAACAGGCAAGATGCCTGTTTCAGTAGAGATTCAGTGTTTTTGTGGAACGGCTTTTAGCCCGTTACTAACACCTCAAAATTAACTCTAAAATTGATATGAACAGAATTGTTAGAATTGCTAAAACTTTGCTAGTTACCTACTATGCTTATATGCTCGAATACCGGGCGGAATTGTTTTTGTGGGCGCTGTCGGGAGCTTTGCCGTTTATCTTGATGGGTGTCTGGATGCAGGCGGCCGAAACGGGTCAATTTGGGCTGCATTCGATCGACTTTGCCCGTTATTTTTTAGCGGCTTTCATTGTCAGGCAAACAAATGTAGTTTGGGTGATTTGGGAGTTTGAAAAGGAAGTAGTGCAAGGCCGGCTATCTAATAGATTGTTACAGCCTCTCGATCCCGTATGGCACCACTTCGTATCTCACATTTCCGAAAGGTTTGCGAGGCTACCGTTTGTATTGGGATTAGTGCTGCTGTTTTTTGCACTTTACCCGCAGTCTTTTTGGCTGCCGAGTTTGGGTAGGTTTTTGCTTTTTTCGCTGGTTATTATATTGGCTTTTTGTCTGCGGTTTCTTATACAGTATACCTTTGCGCTGTTTGCTTTTTGGCTGGAAAGGGCAAGTGCGATCGAGCAATTCTGGTTTCTAATTTACCTGTTTTTATCGGGACTTATCGCGCCGCTAGAAGTGTTTCCTGCACCCGTGCGCGAAGTAGTTTTGTGGACGCCTTTTCCTTATTTGATTCATTTTCCCGCTTCAATCTTGATAGGATTACCCGTAGATGTAGGCCGCGGTTTGTTGGTAATGTTGGGTTGGAGTGCGGTGTTTTTTGTGTGGAATCGCTGGCTTTGGCGGCAGGGATTGAAGCAGTATTCGGGCATGGGAGCGTGAACTACCCAGCGCTGATGCTACAGTATTCCTCATATGCGAGAATAGTTATAAATCAAGTGGGCATTCAACTCACTTAATTTGTGCGTTTTCATCCCCTCACTTCACTCGTACGGTTTTGGGCGCGGGACTTGCCGCTTGTTAGTTAAATAATAATTAAAAATTATAAAAGTCTAGAGTCCTTCCTAGTATAATACTAATCCTTTTGTCAAAAAGACTTAGGTGAAGCACCGTATTTACCTCGATCGCAGACATCATGCAAAAATGCAATCGGGAGTATTCGACAATTGCATAAACATCCATTTTTTGTATATATAAGTACAAAAATTTACAATAAAGTCTTATATTAATAAACCCAACGACTGATAAACGGGATAAAAGAGATTCTAATGACAGCCAAAAAAAACCTCATTGTAATTGGCAATGGCATGGTAGGTCACAAGTTCCTAGAGTTAATGGTCAGCTCGGATGCTGCCAAACACTGGAATTTAATTACTTTTTGTGAAGAACCGCGCGTTGCTTACGATCGCGTAAACCTCAGCGGATTTTTCTCTGGCAAAACAGCGGGAGATTTATCTTTAGTTGCACCGGGATTTTACCAAGAAAACGGCATCCAAATTTACATCGGCGACAAAGCAGTCGCCATTAACCGGGAACACAAAATAGTCTCTTCAGCCAACGGTTTAGAAGTTCCCTACGACAAAATTGTTCTCGCGACCGGTTCCTATCCATTTGTGCCATCAATTAAAGGCAAAGACGCTACAGGAACTTTTGTTTACCGGACAATTGATGACCTGGAGGCGATGTCAGATTACGCTAAAAATTGCAAAACTGGTGTAGTAATTGGCGGCGGTTTGTTAGGTCTAGAGTGTGCTAACGCTCTGCAAAATATGGGTCTAAAAACTCACGTTGTTGAGTTTGCGTCGCGGCTGATGCCCGTGCAAGTTGACGAAATTGGCGGGGCAATTCTCCGCAGCAAAATAGAAGAGTTGGGGGTTTCGGTTCATACAACCAAATCTACCACAGAAATTGTCAGCGAAGAGGGCAAAGTTACTAAAATGCTGTTTGCTGACGGTTCGGAATTGGCAACAGATATGATAGTGTTTTCTGCTGGCATTCGCCCCCGCGACGAAATTGCCCGAAGTTGCGGTATAGAAGTAGGAGAACGCGGTGGCATAATCATAAATGATAGCTGCCAAACCTCCGATCCTGACATTTATGCGATCGGAGAATGCGCCCTGTATCAAAATCGCATCTATGGCTTAGTTGCGCCTGGGTATACAATGGCAAGCGTAGCAGCAGATATTTTGAGCCGTGCAGCCGATGACAGGCAGGATGCCCGTTCCACAAGCACTTTTACAGGTGCGGATATGTCCACTAAACTCAAATTATTGGGGGTGGATGTCGCTAGTTTTGGATATCCTTTTCCCAAGTCAGCCGATGCTAAAGAAATTGTTGTCACTGACACCTTCCAAGGCATTTACAAAAAATTAGTTTTAAATCAAGACGGCAGCCGAATTTTAGGCGGAATTCTCGTGGGAGATGCTTCGGCTTACGGCACGTTGCTGCAATTCATGCAAAATGAAATTGCTCTGCCGCCGCATCCCGAAGATTTGTTAATGCCACCGCGAGAAGGGGGAGTCCCGGCGGGTTTTGGAGTAGACAGTTTGCCGGATTCGGCTCAAATTTGTTCTTGCAATAATGTTACTAAGGGGCAGATTTGTGAAGCGATTCGCGATCGCAATTTAACAGATGTTGCCAGCGTCAAGAAATGCACTCAAGCTGGGACTGGCTGCGGCGGCTGCGTGCCTTTGGTGACGGATATCTTCAAGTCGGAGATGAAAAAAGCTGGGTTTGCAGTCAAAAATAATCTCTGCGAACATTTTGAATATTCTCGTCAAGAATTGTACCATTTAGTGCGCTCTCAAGAGATTAAAACCTTTGAGGAGTTGATTGAAAGACACGGCAAAGGTAAGGGTTGCGAAATTTGCAAGCCTGCTGTTGGTTCGATGCTGGCTTCTACTTGGAACGACCATATTTTAGAGAAGTCTCACGTCGGTTTGCAAGATACGAACGATTACTTTTTGGCAAACATTCAGCGCGACGGTACTTATTCGGTGGTGCCGCGAATACCGGGAGGAGAAATCACTCCCGATAAGTTGATTGTTTTGGGTGAAGTTGCCAGGGATTTTGGGCTTTATACTAAGATTACTGGCGGGCAACGGATTGATTTGTTTGGAGCTCGCGTGGATCAATTGCCACATATTTGGCGTCGGTTGATTGATGCGGGATTTGAGTCGGGACACGCTTACGGTAAGGCTCTGCGTACTGTAAAATCTTGTGTTGGTAGCACTTGGTGCCGCTTTGGGGTGCAGGATTCAACGAGTTTGGCGATCGAGGTTGAATTGCGGTATCGTGGTTTGCGATCGCCCCACAAGCTCAAATCTGCTGTCTCTGGTTGCACTCGCGAATGCGCGGAAGCTCAAAGCAAGGATTTTGGGATAATTGCGACAGAGAATGGTTGGAATTTGTACGTGTGCGGCAATGGCGGCATTAAGCCACAGCACGCGGTTTTGCTGGCGACGGATATCGATAAGGAAACGCTGATTAAGTATATCGATCGATTCTTGGTTTTCTACATCCGCACCGCCGACAGATTGGAACGCACTGCTACTTGGTTGAACAAGCTTGAGGGCGGCATTGAATACTTGAAACAGGTGATAATTGAGGATTCTCTGGGCATTTGTGCTGAATTAGAAGCGCAGATGGAACATTTAGTGAATACTTATCAATGTGAGTGGAAAACGACGATTGAAGACCCACAAAAGGTGCAGCGGTTCCAGCATTTTGTGAATTCCGATTTGCCCGATCCGAGTATTGTTCGTGTTGCGGAACGGGGACAAACGCGGCCTGCTAACGAACATGAAAAGGCTCTGGTTGGAGTTTCGGAATAACCCCTCCCCAGCCCTCCCCTTGCTAAGGGGAGCGAGCAAGATTTAATCTCGTTTAATCTCGTTCCCAGGCTCTGCCTGGGAATGAAGTCCCGGAGGCTATGCCTCCTCGAACCGTAAGCCAGAGCCTCCTTCGGCGAGGCAGAGCCTCGAAACCTACGTTCCCAGCCGGAGACTGGGAACGAGATTGAAGTAAATTAACAGGAAAAGAAGATGGTTCAATCATTACAAGTTTCCGATACAGTAACAACTTGGGTAGATGTGTGTTCTCTCGATGCGATCGCCCCTTATACTGGAGTTTGCGCTTTAGTTAAAGGCGAACAAGTCGCGATTTTCCGAGTGGGAAACGGGGATGAAGTTTATGCGCTTAGCAATTACGACCCGTTTAGCAAAGCTTTTGTTTTGTCGCGGGGACTTGTGGGCGATCGCAACGGCACTCTCAAAGTTGCTTCTCCCATTTACAAGCAAAACTTTAGTCTCACTACCGGGCAATGTCTGGATGATGAAACGGTAAAGATTCCTACTTTTGCGGTTCGGGTTGTAGCCGATCGCGTCCAAGTAGCTGTTAGTTAGATTCAGGGGCTTAATTGTTCGATCGCCATCCGCCACCACCTAACATTCCTGTGGGTGCTGGCGGATTTTGCCTTGGGGCCCTCCCGACTCAGTATTTTTCGTATAAAATAGAGTCGATTGGTTCCATACTCCAGCATCGCTCAAAAAATCTCAACTAATATCCGAGCTGATGCGAGGATTTTCAATGCAAACAAACTTCAGGGGCAGGGTATCGGTATGTTGTTAAAAAAACTTGTTTCCGAAAATAATCCCCAGACTGTAGCAGAGTTAATCCATGCCCAACTCAAAATCGGTCAACTGACTGGGGGCGAACTCAACATACAAGTTTTCGGCCAGCACTGGCGGGACGAATCTTTGCACGAAGTCCTCAGAGAAATTGCAGTTAAGCTCGACAAAGAAACAGCGAGCCAAATTATAGAATATCTCACAGATCAAAACGGTCAACAAGAAAAATTTATTAATTTGTTTTTAGCAGCGCAATGCCTGTTAAAAGTTAAAAATGATGTTAATAAAAAAACCGCCAAAAAACTGTTAAATGCTTTAAAAAAGTTATCGCAATACGGTACGGGTTTCCTGATTCTTTATCAAAGCGCTCAAGAATTGCAGGAAACTTATCAAATTCGCAATCGATCGATCGCGGCGATCGCCCAAACTTGGAAAAACGACCCGCAAACCCTGCCCTGGCTGAAAATACTCGCTCACTCCACCGACTGTGGCGAAGTCCGAGCCACAGCAGTCGAAGCAATAGCCCGTGGTTGGCCAGAGCAGCCTGAAATTTACCTGATGCTCAAAAACCTCGCCAAATCAGATGGAAGCTGGGCAGTGCGATCGACCTGTGTGCGAGAAATGGCTTGTGGTTGGCCAGACACGAGCGATACCTTGCCGCTGCTGACTGCCTTGGCTCAGTTTGATCAAAGTCCCGCAGTTCGCACCGCAGCACTCGAACAATTGGCCTCTAATTGGCCCGATCGCACAGATACCTTGCTGCTGCTGAGAACCGCCGCCGAATCCGACGAAAATTTGGGAGTGCGAGTCGCAGCGTGGCAAGAAATAGCCAGAGGTTGGCACAGCGTTTTAGGCACGGCATCTTTGCTCAAAAACCTTGCCCAGACAGGAAGTTCTATCCTGCGAACACTAGCGGTGCGGGAGTTGGCAGCGGGCTGGCCCGCCGCAGCCGACGTTGGCCTGCTGCTGAAAAGCCTAGCCGAATCCGACAGCAGCAAAGAAGTGCGGACAGCAGCCTTAGAAGAATTGGCCTCGCATTGGCCCGACGAACCAGACATTTACCCACTGCTGAAAACTAAAGCCGAGTCCGACGCGAGTTCGAGTGTCCGGCGCTCCGCAGTGCAAGCAATTGCCTCTGGCTGGCCCGGGAACCCGGAAACTCTGACTTTTTTGAAAAATATAGCATTGGGCGATCGCGACGCCGACCTGCGAGAAATAGCGCTACAACAGATAGCCGCAGGTTGGCCCGACCACCCAGAAACCCTGCCCCTGCTGCAAAAAATAGCTGATTCCGAGGATTACTGGACTGTGCGGCAAGTAGTAGTGGAAGCTGTCGCCGCACTGGCATCAGGCAGTCTCGAAGTCTTTGGCTGGTTGCAAAATCTCGCCGCGTCTGACAGACACCTCAACGTGCGAGAAACTGCGGTGGAAGAGATTGCAAAACGCTGGTCTCACCGGGGCGAGACGCTGCCTTTCCTCAAAAGCCGGGTCGAGTTGGAGCATGATTCTCACCTGCTGAGCGTGCTGGTGCGATCGATCGTCCGGGGGTGGCCCGACCACCCAGAAACCTTGCCTTGGCTGAAAATTGAGCTCGATTCTGGGGAAGCGCTGGTGCGGCAAGCGGCGGTGCTTGAACTTGCTGACAACTGGCCGGACAATCCTGAAACTTGGATGCTGCTGGAGGCGAAAGCAGAGGGCGATGAGAGTCCCGCTGTCAGGCAAATCGCTTTGCAAAAGTTAGCGCGAGGGTGGACAAATCAGTCTCAAACTTTCGAGTGGCTGAAAATTAGAGCTCAAAAGGATGAAGATTCGCAGGTGCGGGCGATCGCCCTGGTAGAGTTAATGCGGGGATGGAAAGACGAGCCGGGAATGTTTGAGTTTTTGCGCGATCAAGCTTTGAGCGATGTTGACAATCAAAACGGTTCTTTTCCTTACAATCCCAGATTTACAGCGCTCGAAGCGATTATCGAACATTATCCCGAAAATCCGGGAGTTGTGCCGTTGTTGCGATCGCTTGCAGTTTCCGACGCAGAAGAGCAAGTGCGGGCATTAGCGGGCCGCCGGCTACGTAGCCAAGACTGGTAAGTGGAAATAATCCTTTAGACACCCTGAAAAATTCATCATGCCTGCTCTTCTTTCTGGAGTTTGAGGAGGCTCCAACTTTAGGCGTTTAGACATAACTTGTCCTCCTTGCACTCTTAAAATTCTTTCAGAATATCATTCCGCCGCAGCCGGAAGAGATATTAACAGTTAAAACTGGGACTAACTCAAACGAGTGACACTCAAATGAGTGACACTCGAAAAAGTGACTGTGCATCCACAAATTCCACCAGTTATACCTGAAATATCAAACATCAAAACTTAAATGTTGAGAGGAAGCACATTATGTACACCGAAGAAAGAAGCTTGAACAATGAAACTATGGCTCTCGTCGCCGATACTACTGCTCAATCAACTCTTGCATTTGCTGAAACCACGGGAGTAAACAAACCCACTTTACAAATGGGTTCAACAGGTCAAGCTGTCAAAGAACTACAACAGCTTCTATATCATTGGGGTTATTATTTTGGCCCGATTGACGGTATCTTCGGTGTCCAAGTTCAGAACGCGGTCAAAGGCTATCAACACCGGGTCTTTTTAAAAGAAGATGGGATTGTCGGCCCTATCACTTGGGAAGCACTATACTCTGGTGCACCTGTGAATATGCCGGTCGTCATGAAGGGCAGTTCTGGTAATGCTGTTAAAATTGTTCAAAATGTCTTAAAAATCAATGGATACTATTTCGGATTCAGTGACGGATTCTTCGGGCCGATGACAGATGTAGCCGTGCGACAATTGCAACTGAGCAAGGCTTTACCGCAAGATGGAATTGTAGGCTATAGAACTTGGCACGCCCTCAGCAATTTACCGCACTAATAACGGGTTGGATTCATATCAATTCCGGTTGCACTCCTCCGGAATTGTTGACTGTTGACTGTTTAGTCGAGAGCCAAAAACTGAATGGTTGAGTGTTAACTGTTGACTCGATTTTCTGATTCCGAGGCAACCGGAAACCATAGGATGACGTTGGTTATTGGTATTTTGATGCTGTATGAGTTTGTTTCATTTATCTTGACAACTTAAGCAATATCTAAAGGAGTAAATGTGATGGCGACTAAATTCAAGAGAAGAATTCTCTCAATTGATGGTGGTGGTATCCGGGGTATTATTCCTGCGATCGTTCTCAACTACATTGAAGAGCGCACAGGAAAACGCATAGCAACAATGTTTGATTTTATTGCAGGCACTTCAACAGGAGGAATTTTAGCACTTGGTTTAACTAGAAAGAACTCAGACTCTAGCATCAATAGTGAGCCAGAGTATACCGCTGCCGAACTTGTAAATTTCTATCGCAAATATGGAAAAAAGATTTTTAATGAGTATGTTCCACTGGATTTTGATGATTTGTTACAACCCAAGCACAACCCAAAAGGTAGGCAACAAGTTTTAAAGGAGCTTTTAGGTGAAGCTAAGGTTGAAGAGGCATTACGAGAAATTTTCATCCCGAGCTATGATATCGAACTCAGAGCACCAATTTTTTTTACAAGCAATCGGGACGCAGAGGAAATCAAGAGTTTTGATAGCCGGAAAGTATGTACGGGATTCAAAATGTGGGAAGCAGCAATGGCAACTTCTGCTGCACCGACATTCTTTCCACCCTACCAACTCGAAACGGGACATCATACCGAGGAGGGATATTACGCTTTGGTAGACGGCGGAATTTTTGCAAATAATCCTTCCTCACTTGCAATGATGGAGGCGATGATTTCTTACAAGAAAAAGACTGGTGAAGAACTACAACGTACTGAGACCCTTGTTGTTTCTTTGGGTACGGGCTCACTAACTAAGAAATATAAGTATAAAGAAGCAAAAAATTGGGGTCAAATAAAATGGGCTATTCCCTTACTTAACGTTGTTCTAGATGGCCAAAGTGAATCGGTTGCGTATGAACTTGCTCAGCTAATGGTGACTAAAAGAAATCAAGAAAATAACCGCAACTACTATCGTTTTCAACTTCAATTGAGTAGCGATAATGGTCACGATCAAATCGACAACGCCAGTCCCAGTAATATTGAGTACCTAGAGAACAGAGGTGAAAAACTAATTGAACACAGTAAGAAAGATTTGGATGAGTTGTGTAAGCTTTTGAAGGAGGAGCCTGAACTTTATTCTAATTAACCGCACCGTTAAATCGATATACGGTTGTAAGATTTTGAATGGGGGTAAGATTTTGTGTGTATTCATTCCCACAACAGGGCATCCCAAACCGCACCGCTTCCCCCATTACCGAACAACAATCGCAATCCGAAGCCGTTTTCTCCCTCTTGAGCAACTGTTCCCGAAAAACCGGGTCTTGCTTAGCCCGCTGCACGATGCTTGCAGTTTCCGACCCAGAAAAGCAAGTGCGGGTCTTAGCGGGCCGCCCGCTTTGAGTGTTAACAATTAACTGTTAATAATCGATCAAAAGGGTAATTGCATACCGGACCGCTTCCCCCATCATCGAACCACGAACGCGATCCGAAGCCGTTTTCTCCCACGTGAGCAACTGTTCCCGAAAAGCCTGGTCTTGCTTCGCCCGCTGCACGATCGCCTGACTGATGACTTTCTTTTGAATCTGCTCTGTCGGGATACCTTGCTGCTTCAAATAATCCAACAGCCGCTGCACGCTTTCGGAGAATTTATCCGGCGTCTGAGACATCAAAATAAACGAAATTTGGCGGACCATCCGCTGGTAGATTTCCTGTCTTCTGAGCAGTATTTCTTTGTGACTCGGCTCCGTCGGCTCCGCATTGTTACTAGGAACAGCCAAGTCGAGCAAACTCAAAATTTCAGCGCCCTTGGCTAAAACCTTTTCCAACATATCTGGATAAAGCTCCAAAATGCGATCGCCCAAAATCTTGCCGTTCACCAAACGGTTCGCGCTCAGCCTCAGTAAATTTTGTTCTCCCGCAGACTCAAAAAATTGAACATTCAATTTGAGTTCGCGGCTTTCCAACTCCACCCGACGCAGCGTAAAAACCACCGCCTCCCAATTAGGAGCTTCCTCAAAAGACACCTTGACAACAGAACTGTCCTCTTGATGCTGCCGCCCCAATTCCCCCGACTCAAAATCGCGATCGACCGGAAAGCGATTGGCCGCCACTTTCGCAGTATAATCAAACTGAGTAAAAACATAGCTGCAGTCAACTCTCGACAGATCGACATCTTGAACTTGCCAATTTTGAATGCAGCAACCCGTAAGCTGCGCCCCCTCCACATTCGTCCGAATCAAACGGCACTCAATCAAACAAGCTTCTCTTAAATCCGCCTCACCCAACATCGCATCCATCAAATAAGCGCCACTCAAATCAGCTTTCCGCAAATCAGCACTTCGCAAATTAGCTTCGCTCAAATCAGCTCGCAGCAAATACACTCCTTGCAGGTTAGCTCGCAGCAAAAGTGCCTTCTTAAAACTCGCTTTCAATAAATAAGAACCCGCCAGATTAGCTCGACTCAAATCAGCGTTATCCAGCACCGCTTCAGTCAAATCCGCGCCCGCCAGCACAGCTCGGTGTAAGTCAGCGCCCGTCAGATTTGCCGATCGCATTTGAGCGCCATTCAAGTCAGATTCAATCAAATTTACACCGATTAAAATTGCCGATCGCAAATTCGCTTCCACTAAATGCGCTTCCCGCAAATTAGCGCCCGTTAAATTAGCACCAACAAGACTGGCGCGGTTGAGATTAGCCTCCATCAATTCCGCCGCCATCAACTTCGCGCCGTCGAGTTTAGCCCCGGCAAAATTAATTTGGTCAGATTTAACTCCCTGAAGATTAGCACCGCCCAAATCCGCTTCCGGGAACGCGGCCCAATTGAGTTCTGCTGCTTCCAAACAAGCAAGGCGCAAATCCGCTTTAGCAAGATTTGCCCCGCTCAAATTTGCCCCGCTCAGATTAGCCCCAGCCAGCCCCGCACTGCGGAGATCCGCGCGCCGCAAACAAGCCCCTATCAACTTGGCATTGCTCAAAAAAGACCAGCTCAAATTAGCACCGGTCAAGTTAGCACCAGTGAGGTCTATTTCTCGCAGGTTAACACCGCTTAAACTAGCGCCGCTAAGGTCAATGTGACCAAAGTTGCGCTCTCCCTGTTGATAGCGCTGTAAAAATTCTTGTGTTTGCATTCCGCTGATTGGGGGGCTGGCAATTTAGCTGTTTTAGGACGCGCTGGTCAATAACTTTAACTGTAAGGTAAGCACGGAACCTGAGCGGGCTAGGTACGGGGACACTACTCCTACTACTTACTGCAAGAACTCATGT
Source organism: Microcoleus sp. Pol7_B2 (assembly GCF_036701035.1). NCBI lineage: Bacteria > Bacillati > Cyanobacteriota > Cyanophyceae > Oscillatoriales > Microcoleaceae > Microcoleus > Microcoleus sp. Pol7_B2. The sequence continues at coordinate 74,003 of NZ_JAUBQB010000004.1, forward strand.
CCTCCGGGTGATCCGTGGGTACTTCACCCCTATAGATAGCAGCTCAAAGGATTTGTTGCGTAAGTTCTATTTCTACTAGCTTTACAGACTTTTGTAACTTAAAGCCGCAGAGTTCACATCTTATACGGTGCCCCACCGGAGAGTGTTTTTACCTAAAGCGCTGCAATTCTTGCTGCAAGTGTTTTCCCCATTTAGTCGCTAGAGGAATTTCTGTAAAAGGAACTTGCACCGCAGCAGCATCTTTCAACAAAAATTCGAGGGCGATTGGACTTCCCGAATTCGGCGGTGACTCTAAATCAACTGCCTGAGAGTTGACTAACAACCGCAGCGACTCCACGTCTTTTAAAGAAAAAGTTTGCAAATTCACAGGTCCGCTGCGAGTAGGTTTTCCCCAAGTTAAACTGTCTTCTTGCTGACCGAGTACAGCATAAATATCGTACTTGGCTTTAGCGAATTGTTCGGCCCAGACGCGATACGCTTCCAGCTTTTGATACTCGTTCCATCCAGCCCAAGCCAGCCCAATAAAAATTGCCAGCAGTGGCAGCCACATTAAACCTCTTTCCATGCAATACCCTTGTTAAAAATACTGGCTTGTTCTGTTTCTCATCTTCTCTAATGATACAATTAATTGAAGTCCTAAAACTTGCTCTGCCATTTAAACGAGAAATTAGAGCAATTTTTGATCTAGCAACAGCCACCGCCGAAAACTACCAAACGCCAGCGTGCGAGATCCCCACAAGTTGCAGCAAGGAAAACTGGCGCTGGCGGTGAAAATTGGGTTATTGTGGGGAACAAGCCTTCCCTAAACGGACGATCGGCCATGAAAAAGTTTTTCCTTCTGTGCTTATTTTTAATCGGGCTCGGCTGGGCGATTTCTAATTTCCCAGGACTTGCTACTCAAGGCACTTACGACTCGATTGTGCTGGATTTCCGCGAAGATTTGGGTGCTGCTGAGATTGCGAAAGAAGTAAATGCGATCGCCCAACAGTACCAAGTCGCACCCCAACTCAACAGCGAATTCTCAGCGGGCGACAATGTATATGTAGTTAAGGGCGATCGCACTTTGCTAAACGCCCTGAGAAAATCAAATTTGGCTAAAGATACCGAATACATTGAACCGAACTTTGTCTACAGCGCTTTCGAGATTCCCAACGACCCCATGTATACCAAGCAGTGGAATCTCCGCAGTATCAACGTAGAATCTGCCTGGAACGAAACCAAAGGCAGCGGCACAACAGTAGCGATAATTGACACGGGCATTACTCCAGTCGCTGACTTAAAAGAAACCAAATTTGTACCGGGCTACGACTTTGTAAACGATCGCGCCGAAGCCTACGACGACAACGGCCACGGTACTCACGTCGCAGGTACAGTCGCCCAATCAACTAACAACAATTACGGCGTTGCGGGCATCGCCTACGAAGCAGCTTTAATGCCACTAAAAGTGTTAAGCGGCAGCGGTGGCGGCACGGTTTCCGACATCGCCGAAGCGATTAAATTTGCTGCTGACAACGGCGCAGATGTCATCAACATGAGTTTAGGTGGCGGTGGCGAAAGTCAGTTAATGGAAGAGGCGATCGACTACGCCCACTCTAAAGGCGTTGTCATCATCGCAGCCGCCGGCAACTCCGGCGACAGTTCCGCTTCCTATCCCGCCCGCTATCCCCACGTCATCGGCGTTTCCGCCCTCGGCCCCGACGACGAAAAAGCCTCTTACTCGAATTTCGGCGCAGGGGTTGATATTGCAGCCCCCGGCGGTTCAGAAATGGGCAAGATCCTGCAAAGTACGATCGACCCGGAAACCGGCGCCGAAGTCTTTGAAGGCTACCAAGGCACTAGCATGGCTTCTCCCCACGTGGCAGCCGTTGCAGCCCTTGTCAAGGCTTCGGGTATCACAGAACCAGACGAAATTCGCAGCGTACTCTTGCAGTCCTCGCGAACTGTCACTGAAGATCCGTTAAACCATTTTGGTTCGGGACACCTAGACGCCGCCGCCGCAGTTCAGCTAGCCCAGCGCGGACAAATCAACTTCCGCGATTTCTTCCGCTGGCTGCGCGATAACGGCTATCTCAACCCCCGCTTTTGGATTGACGGCGGTGCAGTCGCCCTGTTGCCTAAAATTGCAATGGTGCTCGGTTCTTACCTGCTGGCTTTCTTGATGCGGAATTATTTCCCCTTCGCCTGGACTTGGGGCTTTTCCGGTGGCTTGATTGCTGGTAGTTCTGGGTTCTTTTTCCTGCGGAACTTGTTTGTATTTGACTTGCCGCAGTGGCCGATGCGGGTGATGGGCAGTTCTATTCCCGAACTCGGCGGTGCAATTAATGGCAGCATTATGCTGAATCCCTTTTTTGCTAGCGTTTTAATTCCTGGGATTTTGATTGCTTTGCTGTTGGGACATCAACAGTGGAAGTGGATCGCGATCGCAATTTCGATCGGTTTTGCCAGCAGTTTAGCGGTCAATGCTTTTGTGTCTCCCACAGTCTGGGGATTGGGCACAGGTTTTGTATCACAAACATTCTTGATTGTCAATGCTTTACTGTGTTTCGGACTGGCGCGTTTAGCAATTAAAACAGAGGTGCGATCGGCATGAGTATTACTGTCAAAGGTGAAATTGAACGCAAAGGATTGGGTCCCGGTACTTGGGCTTTGGTCGGCGAAGATGGGGAAACTTACGAACTTAAGGATGCTCCTTCTGACTTGAAAAAGGCTGGTTTGAAAGTCAGTGTTAAAGGTGAAGTCCGCAAGGATGTGATGACTTTTGCTATGATCGGCCCGGTTCTTGAGGTGCAGTCTTTTGAGGCGATTTAGCCTAATTGGTTAATGCAGCTTTTGAGCTAAAAAAAACCCCGGCCAAAATTGGCTGGGGTTTATTAATCAGGGTGCATCTACTAATTTAATCTCCCGCCTCAAAACACCTCTTTCAGGACACTTTGGCAGAATTTGCGAACATTGGCGGCGAGGGCGTGCGATTGGCAAAAAAAAACCCCAAACCAAAATTGGTCGGGAGTTAATTAATCAGGGTGCATCTACTAATTTAGTCTCCGGCTTTACACCACCTCTTTCAGGACACTTTGGTAGACTTTGCGGAAATTTGTGGCTCAGCTTGCGATCGGCAAAAAAAAACCCCAAACCAAAATTGGTCGGGAGTTAATTAATCAGGGTGCATCTACTAATTTAGTCTCCGGCTTTACACCACCTCTTTCAGGACACTTTGGTAGACTTTGCGGAAATTTGTGGCTCAGCTTGCGATCGGCAAAAAAAAACCCGGCCAAAATTGGTCGGGAGTTAATTAATCAGGGTGCATCTACTAATTTAGTCTCCGGTTCGAGGTGCACCTGTTCCGGACAGTTTGGGAAAATTTGCTAAAATTCTTGGTTTAGGGTGCGATCACAAAAAAAAACCCCAAACCAAAATTGGTCGGGAGTTAATTAATCAGGGTGCATCTACCAATTAAGCTTCCTGAGAATTCGAGCGCAATCCGGACAACCTCAAACTTTCTTCAGCATCACCCTCGATACCGCAAAAAAAAACCCCAAACCAAAATTGGCGGGGAGTTAATTAATCAGGGTGCATCTACCAATTAAGCTTCCTGAGAATTGGAGGCCCAATCCGGACAACCTCAAACTTTCTTCAGCATCACCTTGGATACCGCAAAAAAAAACCCCAAACCAAAATTGGTCGGGAGTTATTTAATCAGGGTGCATCTACTAATTTAGTCTCCCGTCTCACAGCACCTCTTTCAGGACACTTTGGCAGAATGTGGGATAATTTTTTGCTCAGCGTGCGATCGCCAAAAAAAAACCGACCAAAATTGGTCGGGAGTTAATTAATCAGGGTGCATCTACTAATTTAATCTCCCGCCTCACAGCACCTCTTTCAGGACACTTTGGCAGAATTTGGGATAATTTTTTGCTCAGCGTGCGATCGCAAAAAAAAACCCGGCCAAAATTGGTCGGGAGTTAATTAATCAGGGTGCATCTACCAATTAAGCTTCCTGAGAATTCGAGCGCAATCCGGACAATTACCACTAAAAACTCAAAACTCTTTTCGGTGCACCAGAGTAGCACTAGCTTGGTCTGTCGGAACTAGCAAGACTTCGCTAATATTGACGTGGGGCGATCGTGTCGCGCAAAAATACACGACATCGGCTACATCGTCAGCAGTCAGCGGTGTCAATCCTTGATAGACATTTTTGGCTTTTTCTGCATCGCCGTGAAACCGGACATTGCTAAATTCTGTTTCCACCAAACCCGGCTCTATTTCCGTCACGCGCACGGGTGTTCCCAAAAGGTCTTGTTTCAACCCTTCGGAAATAGCTCTCACTGCTGCTTTAGAAGCGCAATAAACATTACCTTTCGGATAAGCTTGCCGACCTGCTATGGAGCCGATATTCACTACGTGACCGCGGCCTCGGTTTACCATTCCCGGCACGATCGCGCGAGTCATGTAAAGCAAGCCTTTAACATTGGTATCAATCATTTCTTCCCAATCTTGAAAGTTGCCTTCATGCAGTTTGTCTAAACCACGGCTCAATCCCGCATTGTTAATCAGAATATCGATGCTTTTCCAGGCATCGGGAAGCGCAGTTATCGCCGATTCCACTTGCAGGCGATCGCGCACGTCCAATTCGAGCAAATAAATCTCGTTCGCCGACGCAATCAATTTTGTTTCTACAAGTTCGTTTGCCAGTCGATCGAGCTTTTCAAGGCGGCGGGCTGCTAAAATTAGTTGGGCTCCTCCTTTGGCGAATATCTTGGCACAGGCTGCTCCGATACCGCTACTCGCACCTGTAATGAAAACAATTTGGTTTTGGATAGAAATCATTTTTAATAATCAGAAGGAAGAGGGAAGAGGGAAAAAATTTTAGTTGGTATAAGATTAAGTCTGGTCAATTAACCATCATTATTGTAGAGGCAGGTTTAACTTGTACTCTCATTGGTGTTAGAAATTTTACTTAAACCGCCACTACAGAAATTACCCAAATAACCCATAACACCTATTTTATTATTTGACAACCCGCAATCGCACACTAACTGTTGCAATTCCGCCTTGTCGCATCAAAACTGCTGAAACCCACCGATTTTCGGGCGTAGCCGGAGCTTTACCTACTTTAAAAATTCCCCCGGAATTTAACAACTCCAGCTCGACTTCTGAGGGATTAAACAAGGTTTTTTCGGTAATGGGTTCCTCCAAAACAGTCCCTATTAAAATATCATCGCCGATCGGCTCTCGCACAATGGCATCAAAATGGTACTCTTCGCCCACCTTAACTTGATCCGGAAAATTAACTTGAATTGTGGGAGGATTTTGCCCAGAACTAAGCTGAGTTTGTTCTGCTAAAATCTCTTGACTAACTATTTTTTCACCTTCAAAGCGCTGCTGGGAACGGATGGTAGCTTTGAGAGTTAATTCTCTGCCATCCTTTTTTTGAGTGCCGGCTATTGTAGTTATGGTTTCTGCGAGAATCGCGCTACCTTCGGTTTTCCAAGATTTGATCTCGGTGCGGTAATTTAAACTCGGATATCGATCCCAGAGTTGGGTGAGGGCTTTTTCCATACTTTGGCTGTTTAAGCCGTCAGAATGAGTGAAATTCGGGCTGTAAAATGCCATAACTGCTTTGACATCGCGCCGGTTGGCCGCTGCGTCAATTTCTGTTAGCACTTTTGTGAGTGGGGCAGGCGCATTTGCAGGGGTTTGGGCGATCGTTCGGGGAGTCGCCGCGATCGCACCGATCGCTCTTGCCGCACCTTGATGCAGCACGCCAGCACTTACCACTGTTAAACATAACAACATTTGAGCGATCGACTGCCCGCAGTTAAAGCCAAAAACGATCGCCCGATCGGGTTTTTTGTCCCCAGGGCTGGAAAAATACTCAGATGCACTTGGCACTAAATTCAAAAAATTACGCATTAGATGATAATTTGGTTATTTGTCAGGGGTCGTAGCTTGGGCAACTGTTAGCCTGCAACGAAAACTGACAACGGAAGCAGGGACACGGCACAATCTAATTTTAGATGGCTGATTCAAAATTGGCTGAAACTGCCGGAATAATAAGCATAATAATCTAAAACCTCAAATATAAAATTGATCGACCTGTGGAACTTGTACTTGTAAAAAAAGAAACAAATACCTTGACAAAAGCCCCCCTCCGGTTGTTGGTTGCAGCTAGCGGCACTGGTGGACATTTATTTCCCGCGATCGCCACCGCTAGCCAGTTGAACGACTGTCAGATAGAATGGCTGGGAGTCCCCGACCGCATGGAAACCGAGTTAGTTTCATCCCTTTACCCCCTCCACACGATCGCCGTTGAAGGCTTTCAGCAGGGATTTGGGCTCGGTACACTGCGAATTTTGGGCGGACTCGCCGGCTCGATCCTTCAGGTGCGGAAGTTGCTCAAAGCGGGAAATTTTCAGGGAGTCTTTACTACCGGCGGTTACATCGCAGCACCGGCAATTCTAGCGGCCCGTTCTTTGGGTTTGCCGGTAATTCTCCACGAATCTAATGCAATTCCCGGGAAGGTGACGCGCTGGTTTAGTCCTTTGTGCACTGCTGTGGCGATCGGATTTGAAGCCGCAGCCCAGCATTTACCCCGCGCGAAAACTGTGGTTGCTGGTACGCCGGTGCGAGCGCAATTCCTGACTCGCCAACCTCTAAATTTGCCAATTCCTGACAGTGTACCTGTAATTTTAGTCATGGGCGGCTCTCAAGGTGCGGTTGCAGTCAATAAGTTAGTGCGCGAGTGTGCTCCGGCTTGGTTTGATGCCGGTGCTTGGGTGGTTCACCTCACCGGAAATAATGACCCGGATGCTGAGAGTTTGAAACACGAGCAATATTTGTCGATGCCCTTTTACGACAATGTGGCGAGTTTGTTGCAGCGAGCAAATTTAGCAATTAGTCGATCGGGCGCGAGTGCTCTGACAGAATTAGCAGTGACGGGAGTACCTTCTATTTTAATTCCTTTTCCTCACGCCGCTGACGACCACCAAAGATTTAATGCGGAAGTATTTGCTAAAGCCGGCGCCGCCGTGGTATTCCGTCAAAGCGAACTGACAGCAGATGTGTTGCAAAGCAAAGTTTTGTATTTGTTAAGAGATTCCGACTATTTGGAAAAAATGTCTCAAGCAGCTTCTGAATTAGCAGTCAGAGACAGTACAGAACGTTTGGCTAATTTGGTCAAAGAATTGGTGCTGAGGTGATATTTTTTATGCTTTTTAACCGCAGGTGAAGGCAGATGAACGCAGATGAAGACTGATGTTTTACGCGATATGGGAGCGGATGAAATTAACTACTGATTCTAATCCTTCTTGAGTCTTCAAGTTAGTAAAAACAAAAGGTTTATCGCCTCGCATTTTTTTCGTATCCCGTTCCATCACGCCTAAATCTGCTCCTACATAAGGTGCGAGGTCTGTTTTATTAATTACTAATAAATCCGACTTAGTAATTCCCGGCCCGCCTTTGCGCGGAATTTTATCGCCTGCTGCAACATCGATTACGTAAATTGTTAAATCTACTAACTCCGGGCTAAAAGTGGCAGCCAAGTTATCGCCGCCGCTTTCTACAAAGACTAAATCTAAATCAGTGAATTTGTGTTCTAACTCTTCTATCGCTACTAAGTTAATGGAAGCATCTTCGCGGATGGCTGTGTGGGGACAGCCTCCCGTTTCTACGCCCAAAATTCGATCGCTCTCCAAAGCTTGACTCCGAACCAAAAACTGGGCATCTTCCTGAGTATAGATATCATTAGTAACTACAGCAATCTGGTATTGCTGCCGCAGCGCCTTGCACAAAGCATCAAGTAAAGCAGTTTTTCCCGAACCAACCGGCCCAGCAATTCCTAGACGAAAAGCACCCATAGCAATTTTAGATTTTAGATTTTAGATTTTCTGATTTTCAACTCCGAAATAGCCGAGTGTACTGAGTTTCGTGCGCCATACTAGCTAGGGCTAACCCCCAACTGCAACTAGCAATATCATCATCTTCTAATTTTAAAACTTCTTGGGCCGTACAGCTAATTTGCGAGTGCAAATCTAACAACAACTGTTGACCGGCTGTTTGACCGAGGGGAATCAGTTTCACGCCCGCACTCGCCAAATTGGCAGCCCAACTGTACAAATATCCTAACACGGCCGCTTCCTCTTCTATCTGCCAGTTGGCGGCGGCAATGCCAAAGCCGATCGCAAAATTGCACTGATTGCTGCCAGATTCCACAAATTCTTTTACAATTGTTGTTAACCCAGAAGCAACGGGCGAGCGCAAATCCAGCAGCAACCTGACCAAAGTCCGCCCCATTTGCCAACTTTGCAAGCGCAATTCTTCTGTTTCCTTAGTAGCAGTCGCCCAAGCATTCCAGTAATTCAAAGCCGTCAAATCCCCTATCTTTGCCGCCCTCAAAGCCCTTACCACCACAGCGGCTTCTACTCGAACAGCCCCGAATTGCAGCGAATTTTCTAACCAATTTCTCAAAGTAATCTCGCTGTTGATCGCACCGGTTTCTACCAGACTTTCGATTCCCTCAGAATAACTATAAGCTCCCACAGGTGCAAAAGCTAGCTGCAACAAAGATAAAAGTTGATTGTTCACTATTGACTGTTGACTGTTGACTGTTGACTTCTTGCTTCTTTAATGGCCGAAAGCAATTTAGTCATAAGCACTCGGACTCATCGGTGGGAGTAAATCTAAAATCTAAAATCTAAAATCTAAAATCTAATGGCTGTGCCCGTAAGCGCCCATTTCCGGCTGAAACGGCACAATTTCCTCTGTTACTTCCAAACCCATTTTTTCGAGCATTCCCTGCAACACAGAGTCGGGAGAAAGTCTTAAATAATTGTCGGCAATTTCTAAAGCTACGTGGCGGTTTCCTAAATGATAAGCCGCCCGCATCAGTAGCAGCGGACTTGAAGCCCGCGCTGTCAGCACCGGTTCTGGTTTTGCACTTACCAGTACCAAACAGCTTCCGTCTTCCGACTGCAATAAATCTCGATCGCGCAGTACCGTACCTCTGGGCAAACTCAGGTGCAGCCTTTCCCCCGTTTCTGTCTCGAATCGGTGGCGACTGCGAGTGCGATCGTCCGCTGTCATTGGTACAGTAAAGCTGACAACAGCATCGGGATTTGCAGGTAAATGTTTTGTGAAGGTTAGCATTTTTATATTCTATTCCTCAGAGCAATTCACTTGAACTTGAGTTTTTGAGGAATATCTTTTTTATAGCCGAAGGAATAAGGAAGACTGAACTTCCAATCTTCAGCTCATGTTTCAGAAATTAAAAACGTCTTAATCGTGTTGGCGATCGCTATATCTAATTGCGATTTACAGCCAGTTGAAAAATATTCATCTCTCTGACCGCTCCCGTTCTGGTCTCAATACCAAATTTATGTTATTTTGTCAAGCACTTGAACACAGACGATCGCTTTTTTTTGAAAAAATTTTGCCTACCGTCTAGGAACTCGAACAATTTAAATCTCCAATATATTGTTGGGGGGAGGTAGCGGTTAGGCATCCTGCCTGCCCTTAACAAGCTTTTATGGAGAAGTCTAATAGAACGGGAGAGGAAGAAAGACTCAAACCATCAAGCTTATTGATTGCCCGCTTGTTGCAGTCGCAGGAGCTCGGCTTGAATTCGCTGTTTGACTGCCGGGTCCGCTTGCTGGAGCAAAGTAAGCTGGTTGAAGCGACTAACTGTCAAACCATTGGTTTCGATAACTTTTTTAGCTTGCTGGCAGTAATTCACCGCGATGCCGCGAACACCTCCAGACAACCTATTTATTTCCTGAGTTTCGTTGCACACTACTCTGGGAACCGAGCCCCCAGCGATTCCTTTAATTTCGTTATAAGCTTCCACCCGTCTGGGTTCTATTGCCAACACAGCGCGAGCGTAGCTAGTAATTTCTTCGCTGCTAATTTCTTGAGCTTGGGCTGCAGCTCCGAAAACGAGGTTTGGGGATTGTGTGTACAAACCGGGCGCCCATCCGCTAGCTAAAGCTGCTGCAGAAAAGATGCCAAGCAACAGCGATTGTCGCAGCATCCGGTTTATGCCAAATTTAGAGGTCTTTAGTGAGGTGTTCATGGTCGTCGGTGATTGATTGCGTGTAGATAAAAATGACACAGCGCTTGGAGGCTCAATCTTTTTGAATAATGTGGTGAGTAAAAAGTTCCTGCCGTGGGTGACTATTTTGAATTGCAGCAGGATGGTTGGGGAGTAGCTACGACGATCGACTTTTTAGCAAATTCAATAATTTCATTCATTATAACATCTGTCGGAAGTTGACAAAATTCAAACTTTAGATAGTAATTTTAATTACAGAGCGTTCCCGAATTGCCTCTCCCAATAATTCTAAAAGCGCAAATATTAAATAATTCTAAAAGTTCTTGACAAATTACTCGCCTTAATTGGGCTACTCAAGGTACGGGCTAGCAAAGCTATCTTCCCGCTAGGGTTCCCGAAGGTTAGGGAAGCGCCTGGAAGGCTAGGTCAAATTTAGCAGCAATCGCACTCATCTATTGCGGCGATGATTTATTTAATGTTAAGCGATGGTGCATTTGTCGATCAAGAAAATCCCCCACTGGTTTGGCTGGTGACGAAGCCAAAGCCGGAACATAAATCATGTTTCACTACCCGAAGATAGAGACAGCAACAGGGCACTAGACATTAAAATCTTGTTATCAAAATGTGCGCTATCTGTTTTTGGCAGTCAACGCCCAGGCCTTCGATTCCAGTTCTCACTTCCTCCAGTTTGGGGGGGTGAAAAATTGTCTGGGAGTTACCCAGAAACCTGGTGTTTATACGAAATAAAATCGTTACAGCCATCAGCAAGAGCAGACAAAGCCGGAAAGCTGGAATTTTTGGGCCTCAGTTTTATTGTCATATCGCTCGCAGATAGCGAATTTTGGCAAGCATTATCGCAGCACTTTAACAGTTATTAATTTCCCCTTGCCCATGAAAAGTCAAAAAGAAATTTGGCGAGTTATTCTCGCAGTAGCTATCAGTATTGTAGGCGTGCTGCACTTTGCAGTACCCGCACCTTTTATCAGAATTGTGCCACCCCAGCTTCCTTACCCGGAAGCCTTGGTTTATATCAGCGGTTTTTTCGAGATTTTGGGGGGAATTGGGCTGTTAGTTCCTCCTGTGAGCAGGGTGGCGGCGTGGGGATTAATTGCCTTGTTTATTGCCGTGTTTCCAGCTAATATCAATCAAGCCGTCAACAACATTCCCATAGAAGGGATTCCCCACAACCAATTACTGTATTGGTTCAGGCTGCCTTTTCAAGCCGTCTTGATTGCTTGGGCCTGGGTTTATACCCAACCAGACGAAGGCAAACCCCGGGCTTCTATAGTTCCCGATAGAACAGAAAATGCCCGATGAAGCAGTTCGACTACTCTTTGGATTTTAAGAACATCGACTTTCGACAGCACCCTGAACTTTATCGGGTAGGGAAAGGAGAACAGGGAGTGCTGTTGGTGGAACCCTACAAAGGAGAAATTCTGCCTTTCTGGAGATTTAAGACTCCTGAAATTGCCAGGGAGTCCAGCAGCAAAATTTACTCCTTGTTTTTAGAGTATCTCGATCGTGAAGATTTTGTGGGAGCCGATATGGCCCGCAAGTTCTTGCAGATGGGGTATACTCGATCGCGTCGCTACGCCAACCACAAAAGCGGTCGAAAATACCAGCAAAACCCTCAGAAGCTGAAGTCTGTTGCAGAGCAAACCGCAGCTCGAAAAGATATTTTGCCCCTACAAGCAGATCCGGTGAAAGCAGAATCTGCCGCCATTTTTAAAGAAAAATGGATGCTGGCTAAAATCAACGAGAAATATCTCGAGCTTTTAGCCAGACACCGGCAGATGTACGAATCTTATTTAGTCAACGCTGAGGATTGACATACATTTACAAAAACTCAGAACTTACACTTTAGCCCCGTCGGCAGCGGTGTAGTTGTGCTTGCCTATCTGGGCCGCACCTATTTGCGTGGCCCTACTATTTACTCGTCATCTTCTTCTGTTTGCCACTGTCGCCAAATTTCAAAGGCATTAAAGCCCCTGTATTGCAGGTAATTCAAGACTTTGCCCTTGGTTTTCGGATCTGCTTTACCCCAAGTATCGATCTTGTATTTCCGCATGACTTTGGCTTTTAATTCGACCAGTTTTTCTGCTTCGGAGTCCTGATTTTCGGCAATTTCTTCTTCCCAGACTTGCTCGAACAAATCGTTGGTAATTCCTTTTTGCAGGCACTTGCGCTTGATGGCCGACTTCCCGTATTTGCCTGCTGCAGAGGCGATCGAGTTTGCCACCAAGCGAGTGTCGGACTGATAGCCGCGGTCTTGAATTTGCGCGATCGCCTCCAATATTTCCTCATTGCCAAAACCTTTCTCTTGCCCCTTTTTGCGAAGTTCAGAGGCACTGTAGTCTTTGCGGGACAAGAGAAAATAGAAATAGTCAAGACAGCTCATCAGTTAAATCGAAGGGTGGCGCGCAAATACTCGTGTAGCGAAGCCAAATCCAGTCGCCTTGCTATCGGCTGACTGCATCGTGATCGCCTCTATTCTTCTGTATCCTCCTCTTCATCATCCACATCCACATCCGGTCTGTCCACATCGATCTGAATCAAGCGAATGTGCTTGTATCCGAGCTTAATTTCAAACTCGTCTCCCGGCTTTAATCCCATTTCTTGGGTATAATTTGCCCCGATCACGATCGAACCATTCTTGTGAACGCTAGCTCGATAACTCGCTTCTCGCCCGCGTCCGTCTGCTTTAGACTTCTCTAGCTCAATGCCCTTAGCAGCTAACACTGCATCGTAAAACTCAGCCAGATTAATCCGGGTTTCTCCACTTTTGCTGACCGTGAAGTAGCCGCAAAGCTTTGCAAGTTCTCTGCGTGGCAAATCACTGCCTTTGATTTTTTGAAGCAGACCTTTTCCTGTTAAGGGTGCTGTAGCTGTTTCTGCCATTGACCGTACCTCGCTTATTGGACTTTACTTATATCAATTACAACACATTAGATTAACTTTGTTTCACTGTCAATACTAAGAATTCTGAATATTAAGATTCTGGATAAATTTCTGTGGTCTCAAGACCGGGGGTGCAAGTAAGGATGCTCGAAGGCCGATCAATTTGCACCTCGCGGCCCAAATGCTTGTGTAAGCCTCGGACAGATCGCGCGGGGAATTATTGTCGCAAATTAAATGCTTTACTTTTTTACACTAAAGTCTGTTCCCTGCATTCACCAATCCGCGATTGTGTCTGCGGTCAAGGTCAAAATAAGACAGCCCTGAATGGAAATACCTAGAACGCGGCCACTGCAAATCTGCCGAAAGCATTTACCGGCGCGGGGTTAACTTTTACCTCAACAAGACGAGGCAGCACTTGTTCTCAATGTCACTGCCAGCTACTTGTAAATTCTATTTTTCGGGCTGGAAATCCCCTCAAAACCCCAAATACCAACGAGCAATCTTCTATTAAGGTGTTGAGCATATAACTTCCACAGAAGGCAGTGTGGGGAAGGCAATTAGGTAAAAATTGAAGGAAATTTCACCTCTTCTTTGAACGGGTTTAAGCTAAAACCCGACTCAATGGGCGCGGCAGAAACATCGGGCAGCCACTAAGAGGGGAATAGTTTTGATCGGGTGAGATTGCTTCGCGACTCTTAACACTTCGCCAGGACTCTGTAGATTTCTAGGGGGAACTCGGGAAAATCCTCCTCCTCCGGCCCCAATCCAGAAAATTTGAGGTTATTTCCACAGGGGAATTGAAAAAGACCGAGTTAAATGCACAACTCCTTAAATGTTTGATGCACTACAAATTAGCGGCGGTTCCCGGCATGGAGTTTCGATGGAAATGTATTGGTTTCGACTCGTGGCCTGTAAACTGCCATACTCTCAAAATTTATGTACCAACTGGAGGGGCGCGTCAAACTCACAGGCACTTCCATAATTAATTATTGTGAAATATAGCAAGCGCGCTGACGGTGAGGACCTTCTTAATGGTTGCAACTGTGGCTTTTATTGTCTTGTGCCGAATGACTAATGCTCCTGCTGCCGAATCAGCCCGCCCAAAAACATATACAAGCCACCGACTCCTGTCGTGGAGAGATCAAAATTTTAGAGTCTTGTTCCAGTTCCCAGATTTGTCTGTCGAGTAAATTTAAAATCTCAAATCCTTCGACTCAGGGTTCAAGCCGAAGTCTAAAATCTACAATCGACTGACGAATTTCATATCAAGCAGTCCCGGACTTACTCTCTCGACGAGAAACCCGGTTTCTTCCTAGATGCTTGGTTGCGCTACTGCTTATTTTCGGTAAAAACCGGCTTGATGAAGGTAAGTCCGAGATTCGATCGAGCAGCATACTTTTGATCACTTTTCCAGCGGGAGCCTATAACGAATGGCCAGCAAAAACCCCACCCAGTTTGGAGCCAGGCCAAGAGGGTCTAAATTCCGCATTCCAGTGGGCGATCGCTTTTAGTGACGTTGTTGCAGGTAATTTTGCGACAGGGGAGTCCGTACCGCCGGCAGTAACTCTTCTGGTTTCGTGCTTCGCTGGTTCGAGTACCGCCACCCAAAAAAGCCAGCACTCAAAGCAACGGGGAACAAGCAAAGCATCAGGGCGACAGATTTTTTCAACCCCGGTTTTTTTAACGGTTTCTGAGTCGCTGCAGCGGCGCGAGTTGCTTGGATCGCCGAACACTCAGAATTAGGAATAGAGGACGGCTTCGCCGTCGGTGAGTTTGGTGAATTAGTAGCATCGGGTCGATCGTTCTGGTGAACCCAATCCCTGCGATCTTTTAATTGGTCGGGAAAATATTCCCAGACTTCGCCGTCAGAATTGTCTGACTCATGCGATCGATTTGCTGGGATTGGGGGGTATGGGGCGATCGCCGAAACCGAAGACGGAGCCTTCCATTCTGTACCCGCGAGCGCCGGTTGCGTTCCCGACGCGATTATGTGGACCATAGAACCGGATGTCGCGCTGTGGGCTGGGGCGCCGATCAAATAGCCGTCAAAGTCCGGGTGCTGGTAGAGAATGGGCAAAGCCCAGTATAGCTGGTGAGAACCGTAGGCAGAAATTAGCCCAGCTCTGGCCCGGCTCAGGCTCAGATCAACTGGATAGCCTTGATTGAGGTTGCGGTAAAACAACCGCGTCAGAGTTAGGGCTACATCGTCGGGGATGCTTTCTGCCATTGCTAGCACTGCCGGAATGCCCCGCTTCACTAGAGCTTCGGTTAAGTTCCGTTCCGGGCTGTCGTCCGCGAGATCGGAGGGGTCGCCGTAGGCGCCGCGGCAGGAGTTGAACACGGCCATCTGAATACCGTTGTTAACAAGCAATCCAGCTAAGTCGTCGCCACTCAAGGTTTCGGTTAAGCCGGTGCGGCTGCTGACTAGGTAGAGTTCGCCACCTCTGGAACCTAAGTTGCTGTGACCTGCGTAGTGCAGGACTTGGTAGTGTCCTTGTTCTAAGGCTTGGGTAAGTTGTTCTCGATCGGGCTGTTCGAGAATCGTCAGTTGAATTTCCGGGGAATGGGGGCTGTTTTTGAGAGGATTACCCGTGCGGTTTTGGAGTTCTTGTTGCAGGTGGAGCACTTCTCGCTTGAGCTGCAAGCTGTCTCGATCGCTCGGAGAGGCGATCGCCATTAAAATTTTTAGCGGCCCGCTACTAGGCAGTATCCGGGTTTGTTTGAACAAACTTGTACCTGGTTGGTAGCGAGAAAACACGACATCGGTGCCGGTTGCCAAAGGGCGATCGCCGGCGTGCAGAACTTCCCACGGCAGCCGCGGCAAGCGCCGGCCTTTGAGTCCGAGTCGCAGTTGCAGCACTTCTCGGCGGTGCTGGGCGATGCCTTGAGCGCAAGTCCAGCTATCGCGCAAGTTTCCTTGAAACAGCCCGCTGTATAATTGTTGCCCGAGCGCTACTAAATTCGGCGCTGAGTTGTGTCCCGAACGGGAGATCCCGCGACCAGCAAAACTGCTTCCCTGTACTGCTTTTCCTTGGAGCAAGCCCACCAGCGGGTCGTTCATCAGTTGAGCAGAGAGTGCAAGCCATTCATTGATCGGCCAGCGGACTTGTTGTTCGGCTAAGGGTACACCGGGTGCAACCCTTTCTGTCCGCACTAGATATTCGTCGTCTCCAACTGGAGTGACTGAGAGTTGAAATTCCTGGCTCACGGATTTAGCGCCCTCCCGCCTTAATTCTGAATTTGCCTGCGTTTTTGCGGCTAGCAATAGCGATCGGCAAAATAATTTTTACTTTTTCAATCAAAGTTTCTGAATGCGCTTCCCCCGATCGGGCGATCGCTAGGGTCATATATATTTGTTCAAACACATTGAGGATATAAAAGTTGTACTTTAATAACAGTTTATTAGTTTTGATTGCCCTGTGGCTCGGTGAAAGCCGAATTTTCTGCAATCTTTGTATCTTTAACATTTTGCACCTCTACCGCAGACCCCTTTAGATTCGTCGTGAACTTGAGTTTCTCATTGCTGAGTAAAGTTAAATTGGAGGCACTTTACCAGGCGGATCTCTAGTTCTTATTAAAATTACTTCGGCTCTCGCCAACCGGTTTCAGGGTAATATCGCAGGGAAAGTTGAGTATTTTATTTTTTTTGGCGATCGGTCGATCGGTCTTTACCGCTTATCCTCTACCACCAACCCCCCATGTGTAATCTTGATTTTGTGTCAATTAATTAATTGGTCAGCCCTGGGTTCTCATCCGTAAGCCCTCCGCCCTCATCCTTAAGACCTTAGTGGCGATCGGTAATCGATAGTTGACCATCGATAATTGCCAATAACTTATTGCTAATTTTCCGCTTTTATGATATAGAAAACTTTTAATTTAACTCTCTTAATCTAATTAAAGTTAAGCAGCAAAAATAAACGTAAGCAGCCAATAACTCTCAACAATACTATGGCAATCAAATTATTCCGGTACTCTCCAGCAACCATCATTTTTGGCCTCTAGAGGATTACGCCTCATCAGGCCGGTTTCTCGGAGAATTATTGGATTTGGTAGCGAAGCCTCTACAAAACAACAGGGTTGGGCAGCCTCGCCGTGGGTTGTCCCCGCTCAAAATGCAGATCGAGCTTGCAACTGTCACCAAAACCGAATTCTGCCCTTATACTACTTTTTGGCATTTTTTACAATCCGTCTTGAGATTGATATATTTTGGCATAACTCTTAGTATTGATCGGAAAAAAAATTTTTCTCAGTTCGCGAGGTTTCCTAGAATCGAGAAAAAATTGTGCAACTAAAAATTAGAACAAATATTTGCCCGGGCGAATTATCTAAATTTCTAATTAATCATCGGGAACTAAAATTAGAAGCGTGCAGTCGTTTAGTCAAGAGATTCAAATCCTAAGTCAGGGAAGGATTTGTCAAAGCTGGGAGTGTTACAAAACTTCCATACACCCAGCCAAGCTCGGAAAAAATGCAAGGGAAAAATTGGGGGGATACAGGTTTTGGGTAGTTATTTAGGAGTTGTCAGTTGCGAGTTTAAGTTCAGCTAATTCACTGTAGAAATTACGTAGATAATCTACAATCAGGGGCCCTTCGGTCCAGCTTACTGTAGAAATTACCGAGAACATCTCAAATGCTCGGCGCTTCGGCGCAGTAATTACAGTGTAGGTTGCGGATCAATTAATTTTGGTAGGCAATTGCAGAATATAAAACTCGCAACAGAGCGAAAAAAACCTTGCCGTTTAAGTGGCATCTATAATAGTAAAGATGAGGAAACCAGCTCCTCTAGCAGGCGAAAGCATGAAGTTAAAAATTTTTCTTCTGCAGCCTCCTGTTTGCTGATAAATTGATTCTAAGAAGCTTACCATTTTTTGGGAAATATCAACGATGGCAGACGAAAACTTGAAATTAGAAGAAACACCGGGAAAACTTTCTCCCGCTCCAAATGAAACACAAAATCCTCTCGGGGATTTAGGCGAGGACAGCTCTACAATTTCCGATGATGATTTAGCCAAGTTAATTAACGACGCGCTCGCCGAAAAGACCGACGGCTTTAACACGACTCAATCTCCAGATCCGTCTAACGGCGTACAGGAAGAAGGTACTACTGATGACAGCCAAATGGCGGAATCTACCGGCGTACTAGAAGAAGGTGTGGGCGACATAGATGACTTAGACGATGGCAGCGGCATCGAGCCCGGAACCGTCGTCGGTAGCGATGACGATGACGTAATTGTCGCCACCGGCGATCAGGATAAGATATTCGGCAAAAAAGGCAAGGACAGAATCAAAGGAAACCGTGGCAAAAAAAATCAAACCTACGGCGGTAAAGATGACGATGATTGCGAGGGCGGCGATGACGACGATGAAGTAAGGGGCGATCGTGGCAACGACACCGTTAAGGGCGGCCAAGGCAACGACAAGGTTAATGGCGGTAAAGATAACGACAGCCTGTTTGGCGGTACCGGCAATGACACCTGCGAAGGCGATGACGGGGATGACTGGGCCAACGGCAACGAAGGAGATGATGACGTTAAGGGTGGCGCCGGCAGTGATACCGTCTATGGCGGCAAAGGCAACGACGATTGTGAGGGCGACGAAGGCAACGATGTCGTCAGGGGCGATCAGGGCAACGACGATTGTGAGGGCGGCGCAGGCAACGATACCATTAACGGCGGCAAAGATAACGATACCGTTAGCGGCGGTGTAGGCAGCGACAACTGTGGAGGCGACGACGGCGACGACAACGTTAGCGGCGGCGACGGCAACGATACCGTTAGCGGCGGTGCCGGCAGCGACAACTGTGGAGGCGACGACGGCGACGACAGCGTTAGCGGCGGCATCGGCGACGATACCGTGCTCGGCGGTGCCGGCAGCGACAACTGTGGAGGCGACGACGGCGACGACAGCGTTAGCGGCGGCACCGGCGACGATACCCTGATGGGCGGCGACGGCAACGACAAGTGTGAAGGCGACGACGGCGACGACAGCGTTATGGGCGGTGCCGGCGACGACAGCGTGATGGGCGGTGCCGGCAAGGATACCCTCGTTACTGGCGACGGCAATGACACGGCAGACGGCGGCGACGGCGACGACAGCGTTAGCGGCGGCGGCAACGGCGACGATACGCTGATGGGCGGCAACGGCAACGATACGCTGATGGGGGGTACTGGCAACCATACCTGTGTCGGCGGTGCTGGAGAGGACGACTATGTCCTGAGTAACAGTAACGCTGGGGTAACTGCAGTCATCGCTGACTTCGAAGACGGCAGCGACCAGTTTCTGCTGTTTGGCGACTTGAACTTTAGCAGCTTGACCTTTATACAAATCGGTGTCAATACCGAAATTCGGGTCAATAACTTCGCGATCGCGCTATTGTTGAATGTCAACGCAACGCTTATCACTGCGGCCGACTTTTTGGGAGTTAATCCTCAAACTCCAACTCCAACTCAACCTCAAACTCCAAATCAACCTCAAACTCAAACTCCGCCGATTTTTAACCCTCCGCAACTGGAAGTTAGTGAGACCCTGATTGCTGGTTCCAGCGGCCAGGAGCAAACTATTACTCCTGAGTTGTTGCGTGTTTCCGATCCCGGGCAAGGTCCTGGCGGCATAACCTTCACGCTAACCGAGGTGCCCCCTGCTACAACCGGGCAACTATTTGTTAATGGAGTCCCCGTAACACAAACGGGCGTTACCTTCACTCAAGAAGACATTAACGCAGGCAGGGTAACTTTCAGAGCGGCAGTAGGTTTTGTCGGTGCGGCTACTTTTGGTTTTGAAGCTACCAACGGCCAAAGAGCTCTCACCGGCAAGCGTTTTAGCTTGAAAATCGAGCAAAATTCCTTTAATTTTGCTGGCAATCTAGAAGGTCAAGCTATTGCCGGTTCTGCGACGCTCCCTAACAACATCGTAGGCAGCGATGGTAACGATAACATTACAGCCGGTAAAGGCAAAGACACAATCATCGGCGGCAAAGGCAAGGACACAATCATCGGCGGCGATGGCGATGACGATATCGACGGCGGCGATGACGATGATTATATCGAAGTTAGCCTAGGCAAAAACACACTAAAAGGAGGCTTGGGCAAGGACACAATTAAAGGCGGCAATGACGCTGACGATATCGACGGCGGCGATGACGATGACAATATCGAAGCTGGCATCGGCGATGACACAGTAATAGGCGGTGCTGGGAATGACACATTAAGTGGAAATGAGGGCAATGACACGATCGAAGGCGGCCTAGGAACCAATGTTCTAAGTGGGGGTGATGGAAACAATCGCTATGTTTACCGCACTTCCCGCCAACAGATTCAAACAGTTGCAGAAGCTGACTTAATTACTGACTTTAAGGTCGATGGCGATCTTTTAGAGCTTTCTACGGCAGCTTTTGGTAATCTCACCGTTTCTAGCTTGACCCGACTGGATATTACTGCTACTACTGCTGTTGGGTCGATCGGCAGCGCTAATTTGCTCGACTTCACCACGGATATCACTGTTACCAGCATCGCGTCTTTGCAAGCGCGGTTTGTAGCTTTGGGTGGCAACGGAGACGTGCCTACTTTCTGTCAGTTTATAGATGCCGAGACCGGCCGTTCCGTACTGGTATTTTCTGTTGAGGGGCGCTTTGAAGTTGTCACCAGTTTCTCGGCGAGCATTCGCCTGCAACTCAGTAACTTTGTCTTCACGGGCCCGCCACTAAATATTCCTGTCGGTACTGCTGGTGCTGACAATGTGGATTTCACCACTTCTCCGGCCCCAGTTAATTACGATGGTTTAGCAGGCGATGACAAGATTGTCGGCAGCAACTTTAACGATAGCCTCAAGGGCGGCGACGGCAACGATACCATCACCGGCGGCGTCGGTTTGGATGTCATAAGCGGTGGCACTGGTTCGGATCTGTTTGTTTACAGGGCAACTAAAGAAGGGGGCGATAAAATTTCCGACTTTACCCCTGGGGTCGACAAATTCGAGTTTAGCGCGAGCGCTTTCGGCAATTTGACTACGACTAACTTTGACGGTGTTAGCGGTTCAACTCCTGACATTACTGGCAAAGAGTTAGTGATTTTCACAGGCGGCAGTTATGCCTCTTTGGAAGCTGCACAAGCTAAGGTTCTGGGCAATTCTACAACTGCTGGTTTGTTCGCATTTACTAATGCTGCGAACGAGACTGTGTTGTATTTTGACTCGAACGGTACCGAGGCCGGTGGTTCGACGCTTATTGCTTCCTTGGGTACGGCTGCTAGCAATCTGGGAACAGCGGACTTTGTATTTACAGGTACGATCGCCTCTCCTGCTGGTACTACTACCAACTCAGGCAGCATTGTCGATTTAACTGCTGCAAATGCGGGTACTTTCGCGACAGCCGCATTTAACAACTTCGGTTCTGGTGCTGGCGGTTACAACTTCACCACTCCTGTCTTATTTACCGGCAATGACAGTGCTAACAGCGTCACCGGTACGGAATTTGCTGACATCATCAACGGTGGTGGCGGTGCAGATATTATCGACGGCGGCAGCGGTGCTGACATCCTCAGCGGTGGCAGCGGTGCAGATATTCTGACTGGCGGTGCTGGTGCGGATCTCTTTGTTTACAAAGCAACAGGCGAAGGCGGTGATACGATTACTGACTTTACCTCTGGGGTCGACAAATTCGAGTTTAGCGCGAGCGCTTTCGGCAATTTGACTACGACTAACTTTGACGGTGTGAGCGGTTCAACTCCTGACATTACTGGCAAAGAGTTCGTGATTTTCACCGGCGGAAGCTATGCCTCTTTGGAAGATGCACAAACTAAGGTCCTGGGCAATTCTACGGCTGCTGGTTTCTTCGCCTTTACGAATGCGTCGAACGAAACGGTGTTGTATTTTGACTCGAACGGTACGGTGACAGGTGGTTCTACCTTGATTGCGAATCTGGGTACGGCTGCTAGCAATCTGGGCACGGCGGACTTTGTATTCACAGGTACGATCACGTCTTCTGACACTGGTACTTCTCCCACTGGTACTACTACCAGCTCCGGCAGCGCTGTCGATTTAATCACTAATCCCGGTACTTTCCCGACCGGAGTTAACAATTTCGGTTCAGGTGCTGGCGGTTACAACTTCACCACTCCTGTGTTATTTACCGGAGATGCGAGTGCTAACAGCGTCACTGGTACTGAGTTTGCTGACATCCTCAGCGGCGGCAGCGGTGCAGATATTCTGACTGGCGGTGCTGGTGCGGATCTCTTTGTTTACAAAGCAACAGGCGAAGGCGGTGA